>JAOUHR010000390.1 GCA_029884515.1 Gemmatimonadota bacterium | reverse complement strand
TCCGTCGCCATTCGCTTGCCGTCGCGCGTGGGCATCATGAGGTCGCGCTCGACCAGGAGTGCGTCGTACTCCTTGGGGGAGCCCACCCAGCCCGGCGGCGGCATGCGGTGGGGCTGGGCCTCCGCCAGTGGCGCGCCGAGCACGAGGACGAGGGCGGCGCATCCGGCGATGACGAATGCTCGGGTCATGGCGTTGCAGTCCGGGTGGCGACGGGGTTGACGGGCGCGGAGGCCAGGACGGTCAGGCCCCGAGGAAGGTATCCGTCGGGAGCGCATCCCGCGCCTGCACCCGCGCCGCGAAGGGGCCGCAGAGGTGCGAGATGCCGTTGGCATAGTACGAGATCAGCTCGCGCCCGCGGGGGAGGATCACGTAGCCGTCCCCTTCGCGCAGGAGCACATGCCGCATGCGCAGCATCCGGTACGCGCGCTCGAACGACTCCGCGGCCTCGCGCTCGGGCTCCACGACCACGGCGCCCTCATGCACCAGCGCGTCGCGCAGCTCCTCGATCCGCGCGAGCAGGCGGTCCTCGCGCACGAACTCGGCGTCGAAGGTCTGCAGTGCGGCGCACACCAGCGGCACCGCCGTCACCGGGATGATCGCGCCGACGCGCTGCATCAGGCCATCGCAGAACTCCTGCACCTTGGCGAGCCGCTCCGGGCGCGGCCGCTCGAAGAGCGGCGGTCCTTCCGCGTCCACGGCACGCAGCCAGGGCGCGACCGGCACCGGTGCGCCGATCACCACCGCCGCGCGTCCGTAGCGCTTCCACCGCCCGGTGGAGAGCCGCCCGAATCCCATGACGGCGAAGTTGAGCACCTCGCGGAACTGCGCGGAGCGGGACGGCCCCTGCTCGCCGGCCGCGGTGGCGCGCGCCTCGCGGAGGAGTGTGCGGTCCTCCAGCACGCGGTCGTAGTTGAGCGCGACCGGCACGACGTACATGCGCTCGGCGAACCCCGGCTCTCGCGCGATGCCGAGCACGTAGTCGAGCAGACCGATCTTGGGCGGGCGCAGGTGCCCATCGCGCGTGAGCCCGCCCTCCGGGAAGATCCCCTGCGTCACGCCGTTGCGCGTGATGAGCTGCACGTACCGCTCGAGCACCGTGTGGTAGAGCGGCTCGCGGTACCGGCGGCGGATGAAGTAGGAGCCGAACGACTTGAAGAGGTATTCGAGCGGGAAGACGCGAGCCCACTCCCCCACCGCGTACGAGATGGCGACCTGTCCCGCGAGCCCGTAGCTGGCGAGCACGTAGTCGGCGTTGGAGCGGTGGTTCATCACGTAGATCACGATGCTCTCGCGCGGCAGGCGCTCGAAGGCTCCGGGCTCGCGGATGGTGATCGACGTCTTGAAGAAGAGGTTGAGCGCAGCCTTGGAGAGCGAGTAGCCGAACTCGTAGTACATGAGGAGGTTGAACGCCGGCACGATCTCGTCGATGTACCGGCGGACCTGGCGCCAGGCCTGCGCCTTGGGCATGCCGTGCTCGGCGGCGTGCGCGACCACCGCGGCGGCGACGGCCTCGTCGGCGAGGAGGGCGTCGGCGATGTAGCGCTTGGTGGTGAGTTTGAAGCGGTCCACGCGGGCGCGGAACCTCAGCAGCGCCCGCAGGCCGGCCTTGCGGGTCCAGCGGCGCCAGGCGAGCACGCCACCCAGCAGCAGCAGTGCGAGCCCGGCCAGCCACCAGCGCTCGGCAGTCATCGGAGACCTCGCGAACGGGGTGCGCGCGTCATGCCCGCGCGCGGAGCGCGCTCCAGTCGCGCGGCGTGTCCGTCACCGGCCCCAGGATCCAGCGCGCGATCACGATGAGGCCGAGCAGCACGAGCACGCCGATCCCCTGCCCCCTGGCCGGGCTCATCCCGAGCTGGCCGATGCAGAGCCAGGCGACGGCGGCCCAGATGAGCGGCCCCGTGATCGCCGAGAAGCGGCCGACCATCCCGTACAGGCCATAGAACTCGCCGATCCGCTCCGGCGGCGTGAGGCGGAGCATGTACGGACGGTCGGCGCTCCAGATCCCGCCGAGCCCCACGCCCGCCATCGACGCGACGACGAAGAGCACCGAGACGGGGAGGCCGAGGAGCCCGATCGATCCCGCGCCCATGAAGGTCGCCACCCAGAGCCAGAGGACGTAGTTGAGCGTGCGCTTGGGACCGACCTTGTCCACGAGCCATCCCCACACGAAGCCGCCGACCACGGCGAAGCTGATGGCCGAGAGCATGATCAGCTGCGCCTTCTTCTCCCCTTCCTGCTGGTCGAGCCCCGTCGCCATCGCGACGTTCACCGTGTAGAGCGTCATGATGCTGATCACGGTGTTGATCGCGTCGGTGTAGAACACGCGGCCCACGAGGAAGCGGATGAGCCCCGGATATTCCTTGCCGCCGCGGAGCGTGCGGATCGTCTCGGCGGTGGACTCCCTCACGACCTTCCAGCCGAACACGGGGCGCGGATTCGGGTTCCCGCGTTCCTTCACGAAGATGAAGCAGGGGATCGCGAGCACCAGGAAGGCGATGGCGATCGCGGCGAAGAGGAAGGGCTTGTCCTCGGTGCCGAAGGAGAGGCCGATGCCGACGGCGAAGTAGGAGCCGAGGTAGCCGACGCCGACGCCGATGCCCGAGATGCGGCCACGGTTCTCCTCGGTCGTCACCTCGGGGAGCATCGCGTCGTAGAACTGCAGGCCCGCCTGGTACGCCGCGTTCGCGAGGATGAAGGCGAGCATCGTGGGCCAGTAGCCGCTCCGCGCGATGAGCACCGTGAAGCCGACGCACATCAGGGTGGACACGACGAGGAACGGCATGCGTCGCCGCGCGCGGTCCGTCATCGCCCCCAACAGCGGCGAGATGACGAAGATGATCCCCATCGAGATGGCGGTGATGACGCCGTAGACGGCGTCCGCGCGTTCGGCGCCCACCTCGCCGCGCACC
>JAOUHR010000389.1 GCA_029884515.1 Gemmatimonadota bacterium | reverse complement strand
CGCCGAGACGTGCCGAGAGCCAGCCGCGGTAGTCGGCCTGCGGAAAACGGGCCGCCATCGTCGGGTCGCCCTTGGCCAGCGCGAGCAGCACGTCGGCCGTGGCGCGCGTGTCGAACACGGGATCCATCGTCGGCTGCTGGAGCGAGACCGTACCGCGCAGCGGCTCCGCGTCGCCCCAACTCTCGAGGCCGTGGTGGTCGGGGAGCACGAGGTCGCAGAGCGCCGTCGTCTCGTCCGGCACGCTCGAGAACGAGACCTTGAACGGCACCTTCGCCATCGCAGCGGTGAACCCGGTGCCCGGTGCGCTGGTGTACGCGGGGTTCGCGTGCCGCACCAGGAGCACGGTCACGTCGCCAGCGTTCATCCGCTCGGCGAGCGCGCGGATCTCCGACTGACCCGCCACGCCCTCGAACGCGAGATAGCCGTCGCCGGGCTTGATGGTCTTGCCCACGTTGCCGCGCTGCTTGTTGAGCTCCGCGACCGCGCTCGCGAGATCCCCGGCGTGCTGGCCGTAGCCACCCGAGAGGATCGCGCTCGCCGAGGCGCCGCGGATCTCGCTCGCGAGTCCTTCCAGCAATGCTGCTCCGACGCCGGCGGCCTCGGCCGCAGCCGAGAGTGATCCACGGCCCAGGAGCGCGTTCACGATCGCGAGTTCGCTTCCCGGGCGCGCGGGGATCCACTGGTCCGCGTTCAGCCCGGTGAGCGAGCGGCGCGCGCCGACGTAGATGAAGCGCGGCGCACCCTCCACCTTGCCCCGCGCGTCGGCGAAGGCGAGCTGCTGCGGGACCGGCAGGCCCCAGGAGTCAAGGAAGTCGGCCGAGAACGAGACGATGAGCGACGCGGCGCCGAAGTCCAGCTGCGGCCACGAGGCGCCATAGGCCGCCTTGTTCGCCTGGGCGACCGCGATCGGCGCCTCGGCATCATACGAGAGGTGCGCCGGGATGCCGTAGCCCGCGAGCACCGAATCGAGGAACGCCGGGAACGAGCCCTGCTCGTGCTGGTTGATGAAGGCGACCCGGCCCCCCTCGCGGCGGCTCCGCACCTCGCCGAGCCGGGCCGCGAGCGTCTGCATCGCCTCGTCCCAGGTGGTGGGGACGAGCGTGTCGCCCTCGCGCTTCATCGGCTGGCGGTAGCGGTCCGGATTGTACAGCCCCTGCAGTCCCGCCTGGCCGCGCGCGCAGAGCGCACCCTTGTTCACCGGATGCGCCGGGTTCCCTTCCGCCTTGAGCGCCCGGCCGTCGCGCACCTCGACGATCAGCCCGCAGCCGGCCGCGCACTCGCGGCAGGTGGTGGCGTAGTGGTTCGAGACGCCGGGCACCGTGTTGTCGGGCGAGACGAGGTACGGGATCAGCTTCTCCACCTCGCCCGAGGTGCAACCGATCGCCGAGGTGGCCGCGCCCGCGACGCCGAGGACCTTGAGGAAGTCGCGGCGCTTCACACCGGCGTCCTTCCCGAGCTTCGTATCAGGGGTCATCTACGATCCTAGTAGTGGCAGGTGGCGCAGTCGTACGTCGCCTTCTTCCGCGGCAGGGCGAGGGTCGCGGAATCCGGCTCGTAGCCGGCGGCGCGCATGCCCTCCGCCGGCGAGTAGCCGTTCACGTGGCAGCTCACGCACCAGCCCATGTTGAGCGACTGCGCCTGGAACACCTGCGGCATGTTGTTCACCTGGCCGTGGCAGGTCTGGCAGGTGACACCGGCGCTCACGTGCCGCATGTGCGGGAAGTGCACGTACTCGGGCACCTTGTGGACGCGGACCCAGGGCACCGGCTCCTTCTTCGCCCAGTACTCGCTCAGCTTGGCGATCTCGGGCCGGCCGGCGCCGGCGATGAGGTGGCATCCCATGCAGGTGCCGACCGCCGGTAGGCCGGGGTCGGGCGACTGGGTGGCCGCGCTGTGGCAGAACGTGCAGTTCATCTTGAGCGCGTTCACGTGCACCGGGTGCGGGAACTTCACGGGCTGCACGGGGGAGCGGCCGATGCCGCCGCCGAGGTAGAACGTGTAACCGGACGCGCCGCTGTAGGCCCACGGGCCCGGTTTGGCCTTGCCGAATGCCTCGCGATTGGCCTGCTCGGTCGCGGTCTCGGGGGTCGCTTCCTGCGGCGTGTCGGCCGACTGGGACCCCGCGAAGGCGGACATCATGGTCGCAGTGAGCGCGATGGCGACCAACCCCGGAACGACGACCCATTTCCTGCGACCGTTCATGCGCAAGACTCGGCAAGAGGGAAACCCGAATAGTCCATCCGGCTTGTGAACGAATTCACAAGCACGCGGCACAGGGAAAAGTGTCCGGCGCCCCCATCAGCCGCAAGTGCGCGCCGCGCCGCCGGTTCGCTACTCCAGCCCGCGCTTCACGCGGTCGATGGTGCGGAGCACCTCGATCGCCATCGCGCGCACCAGCGTGAGCTCACGCGAGTCGGGGCTGGCGCGGTTGAGCAGGGAGCGCACCGAACGCAGGATGTGCTCGGCGTTCCGCGTGCGGTAGAACGCGATGGCGGCGAGCGCGCGGTCGATGTCGCCCAGGGCGCGCTCCCACTCCTCGTGCTTGGGCAGGGCGGCGTGGTGCTTGTGGCGCGCCACGGTGCGCGTGGCGTCGCCGGCCTCCAGGTGCAGTTCGTAGGCGGCGACCAGCACGGCCTGCGCGAGGTTGAGGGACGCGTGCTCGGTGGTGGGAATGGCGACGAGCACGTGCGCCAGGTCGATCGCGTCGTTCGGGAGGCCGTGGTCCTCCTGGCCGAAGAGCAACGCCACGCGTCCCTCGGCGGCCTTGGCGAGGGCGATCGGGGCGAGCGCGCGCGGCGAGGACATGGGCCAGCGGTGCGCCCGCCGCTTGGCGCCGAACGCAGCGACGTACACGCAGTCGGCGAGCGCCACCGGGAGCGAGTCGAAGTGGCGGATCCGGTCCACCAGGTCGCGGGTGCCG
>JAOUHR010000041.1 GCA_029884515.1 Gemmatimonadota bacterium | reverse complement strand
CCGAAGTGGAGTGCGGCGGACATCGCCCACGCGCTCCCGCACCTGCTCGCGGCCGACCGCGCCCTCAAGGACACGAAGGTGTCGAGCGAGGAGCAGATCGTGACGTCGCTGCTCCTGGCGATCACGCCGTCGACGGCGCGCCGGAGGGCCGCATGATCACCGCGCCCCGGATGATGCGCTTCGCGACGGCCGTCGCGCTCCTCGCTGGTGTCCTGACGGCGCTTCCCTGGGAGGCACTCGGTGCGCAGGCGACCACCGCCGACTCCGCGGCGCTCGTGGTGTTCCGCAAGGCGCAACGCCTCGTGAACGACGGGCAGGGCGCGGAGGGCCGCGCACTGGTGGACTCGATGCTGAACGCGGCCGAGCCGCTCTCGAAGGAGGAGGCCGAGGCGCTCTTCTGGCGGGCGACGCTCGCGGAATCGTGGGAGGCTGCGCAGAAGGACTACCTCCGCATCATGCTCGAGCACGAGCGCTCGCAGCGTGCCGGCGATGCGATGCTGCGACTCGCGCAAGGCGAGGCCGCGCGCGGGGACCGTGACGCCGCGATGCGCTACCTCGAACGGTTGATGCGTGAAGCGCCGGATTCGCCCGCACGTGCGGAGGCGGGACTCTGGCAGGGCCGCCTGCTGCTCGAACGCGGATCACGGACCCCCGGATGCGCCGCGCTCCGCAGCGCGCGGCCACTGCTCAAGCCGGGGTCGGTCGAGCTCGAGAACCAGTTCGACTACCTGATGCGCGCCTGCCCCGATTCAGCAACGTTGGCGGCGGCGGAGGCGGCCGCGACTGAGTCCGCGAAGTCTGCGAAGTCCGCGCCGGCGCGGACACCGCCGAGCGCACCGCCCACCACGCCTGTGCCCGCTCCGGCCACGACCCCGAATCGCGCCAGCACCGGCCCGGCCTGGTCGGTGCAGGTGGGCGCGCTCGCGACCTCGGTGGAGGCGGAGGCGCTCGCGGCGCGGCTGCGCGACCGCGGTTACGAGGCGCGCGTGGACAGCAAGAGCGCGCCCTACCGCGTGCGTTTCGGTCGCTTCCCGACCCGCGCCGCCGCGACGGCGGCGATGGACGACTACAAGCAGAGGGAGCGCGCCGACGCCTTCGTGGTCGAGGCACCGCGGGGGTGACGAAGGAGGGCTCGACCCCGCTGATGACGCAGTACCGGGAGATCAAGGCGCGGCATCCGCACGCGATCCTCTTCTTCCGGATGGGCGACTTCTACGAGATGTTCTACGAGGACGCCGAGCTCGCCGCGCGGGTGCTCGACCTCACGCTCACCTCGCGCAACAACGGCGGCGCGGCCGAGGTGCCACTCGCCGGCGTCCCCGTGAAGGCCGCGGCCGAGTACCTGCGCCGGCTGGTGCAGCAGGGGCACCGCGTCGCGATCTGCGAGCAGGTGGAGGACCCCAGGCTCGCGAAGGGGATCGTGAAGCGCGCCGTGGTGGAGACCATCACCCCGGGCGCGGCGTTCAGCGACGACCTCCTCGAGGGCGGGCGCAACAACTTCCTCTGCGCCGTGCACGAGAGCGCGACGGAGGTGGGGATCGCGGCCGCCGACCTCTCCACCGGGGAGTTCCGGCTCGTGCGCTGCACGCCCGGCGACGCGGACGCCGCGCTCTCCCGCCTGGCGCCGCGCGAGGTGCTCGTGCCCGTGGCACGCGGCGCGGAGTCCGGTACCGGCGTGGGCGCCGCATCCACGGGCCTCGCCGGCATCGGTGAGACGGCCGCCGCGTCGCAGGGCGCACTCGTGACCCCTCGCGAGGCGTGGGAGTTCGACCCCGCGATGGCCGCCACCGCGCTCGCCGGGCAGTTCGACGTGCAGTCGGTGGAGGGCTTCGGGATCGGCGCGGACGACGCCGTCGCACTCGGCGCGGCGGGCGCGCTCCTGCGTTACCTGCGCGAACTGCAGCCTGGCGGGCTGCCGCACCTCGCGCGGCCGACCATCGAACGGCCGGGCGCGACGATGCCGCTCGACGAGATGACGCGCCGCAACCTCGAGCTCGTGGAGTCGCTCCGCGCGACGGGCGACACGAGCGGCACGCTGCTCGGCGTGCTCGACCGGACCGCGACACCGATGGGCGCGCGACTGCTCCGGCAGTGGGTGCTGGCGCCGCTGGTGGATCGCGCGGCGATCGAGGCGCGCCTCGACGCCGTGACATCGTTCGTCAAGGAGGCGCTGGCGCGCGGTGCGCTCCGCGAAGCGCTCGATGGCGTGCGCGACGTGGAGCGCCTCGCCGGTCGCACCGCCGCCGGTCGCGCCACGCCGCGCGACCTCCGCGCCCTCGGCGATTCGCTCGCGCGGCTCCCCGATGTCGCAGCGGCGTTCGGCCGCACTGACCGCGGCGGCGTGCTGGCGACGATCGCGGCGGCCTGGGACGACGCCGCCGAACTCGCGGCGGAGGTCCGCCGCACGCTGGTCGCGCGCCCGCCGCTCCAGTTCGGCGATGGCGAGACGCTGGCCCCGGGCGTGGACGCCGAGCTCGACGAGCTCCGCGGCATCGCGACCGGCGGCAAGGACGCCATCGCCGCGCTGCAGGCGGAGGAGCGCGCGCGCACCGGCATCGGGTCGCTCAAGGTCGGCTTCAACCGCGTGTTCGGGTACTACATCGAGGTGACGAACGCGCACCGCGATGCGGTGCCCGGGGACTACCAGCGCCGGCAGACGCTCACCGGCGCCGAGCGGTACGTGACGCCGGCGCTCAAGGCGTTCGAGGAGAAGGTGCTGCACGCCACGGAGCGCATCGCGGTGCGCGAGCGCGAGCTCTTCGAGGCGCTGCGCGCGCGTGTGGGCGCGGGGATCGCGCGGCTGCAGGCGATCGCCGGCCGTGTCGCGCAGCTCGATGTCCTCGCTTCGCTTGCCGAGGTCGCGGCGCGCGAAGGCTACGCGCGCCCGGTGGTGGACGACGGGCCCGCGCTCGAGATCGTGCGCGGCCGGCACCCGGTGGTGGAGCGGATGATGCCGCGTGAGGCGTTCATCCCCAACGACGTCTCCCTCACGCCCGACGCGCGGATGATCATCCTCACCGGCCCGAACATGGCGGGGAAGAGCACCATCCTGCGGCAGGTGGGCCTGCTGGTGCTCATGGCGCAGATGGGGAGCTACGTGAGCGCGGCCTCGGCACGCGTCGGCATCACCGACCGCGTGTTCACGCGGGTCGGGGCGAGCGACAACCTCGTGCGGGGGCAATCCACGTTCATGGTGGAGATGTCGGAGACGAGCGCGATCCTGCACACGGCCACGGCGCGGAGCCTGGTGCTGCTCGACGAGATCGGGCGCGGCACCGCGACCTGGGACGGCCTCTCGATCGCGTGGGCGGTGAGTGAGCACCTGCACGAGCAGGTGGGGTGCAAGACGGTGTTCGCGACACACTATCATGAGCTCACGCAGCTCGCCGACGAATTCGCGTCGGTGCGCAACTATAACGTGGCCGTGCAGGAGGTGGGGGAGCGGATCCTCTTCCTGCACCGGCTCAAGCCGGGTGGCGCGGACCGGTCGTACGGGATCGAGGTGGGGCGGCTCGCGGGACTGCCCGCGCCGGTGATCGCGCGCGCCCGCGCGCTGCTGCGCGTGCTCGAGGGGGAGCAGCTGGTGCCGGCGCTCGGGCCGACGGCGAAGGGAACGGGCCGCGGCGGCGCGAGGGCAGCCGCACGCGCCGAACCCGCGGACCAACTCGCGCTCTTCGCGCCATCCGCACCCGACCCGCTGGTCGAACGCCTGCGCGACGTGGACGTCAACGCCCTCACGCCCCTACAGGCGCTGGCGCTGCTCGGCGAGCTGGCCGAGGCCGCGCGCGTGGCCGAGCTCGAAGGCATCGCGGGCACCGCGGGCGCGGTCGCTCCCCCGAAGGACCGCGCGTAGATTCGCACCTCACTCCCCTCACCGCCCTCCGCATGACCGACCATCCGCGCCACCGCCGCCCGTACGCGAACGTGCTCGAGACGATCGCGTGGACGCCGCTCATCCGGTTCACGCGCGTGACGCAGGGGATCAAGACGCCGGTCTACGGCAAGGCCGAGTTCTTCAATCCCGGCGGCTCCGTGAAGGACCGCATCGGCCTGCCGATCATCGAGCAGTTCGAGCGGGAGGGGAAGCTCAAGCCCGGCGGCACGATCGTGGAGGGCACGAGCGGCAACACCGGCGTGGGGCTTGCGATCGCGGCCGCGCTCAAGGGCTACCGCTGCATCTTCACGATGCCCGACAAGATGTCACAGGAGAAGGTGCGCCTCCTCAAGGCGTTCGGGGCCGAGGTGATCATCACGCCCACGGCCGTGCCACCGGATCATCCGGACAGCTATACGTCGATGGCGAAGCGGATCGCCTCCGAGACGCCGAACGCGGTGCTCGCCAACCAGTTCTACAACCAGACGAACCCGCAGGCGCACTATGAGACCACCGGGCCCGAGCTCTGGGAGCAGACGGAAGGGAAGATCACCCACTTCGTCGCCGGGGCCGGGACGGGCGGCACGATCACCGGCGTGGGGCGCTACCTCAAGGAGAAGAACCCGAAGGTGCAGATCGTCGGCGCCGACCCGGTCGGGTCGATCCTCGCCGAGCTGTGGCGGTCGGCTGGCGCGTCCAAGCCGGCGGGGGCGCCGTACAAGGTGGAAGGGATCGGCCAGGACAAGCTGCCCGGCACGCTCGACCTCTCGCTGATCGACGAGTTCCAATCCGTGAGTGACCGCGACGCATTCGCGATGGCGCGCCGGCTCACGCGTGAGGAGGGACTCTTCGTGGGCGGATCGGCGGGGCTGATCGCCCACGCGGCGCTCAGCGTGGCGCGGCGCATCAACGATCCCACTGCCTGCGTGGTGACCGTCCTCTGCGACACCGGCGAGCGGTACCTCTCCAAGGTGTTCAACGACGAGTGGATGCAGGAGAACCAACTGCTCGACGCCGAGAAGATGACGCTCGGCCAGCTCCTCGAGGCAAAGGGGGGCGACATCCCGGCGCTGGTGAGCACGGCGCCCGGCGCGTCGGTGCGGCAGGCGCTCGGCCTCATGAGCCTGCACAACGTCTCGCAGCTGCCGGTGATGGACGGCGCGAGCTGCGTGGGCTCGGTGAGCGAGAGCGTGCTCAGCGTGCGCGGGCTCGAGGACACGAAGGTGCTCGAGCGGTCGGTGAGCGACGTGATGGACGGCCCCTTCCCGGTGGTGGAGACATCGATGACGGCCGACGCGGCCGCGAAGATGCTCGGCCGGCACAACCCGGCGGTGCTCGTGCGTGACCACGGGACGGTGCAGGGGATCCTCACGCGGTCGGACCTGCTGCAGTTCCTCATGGCACGCTGACGTGCGGATCACGGTGCTGCTGGGCGGGGCGTCGTCGGAACGCGAGGTCTCGCTTTCCAGCGGGCGTCGCGTGGCGGCCGCGCTCCGGGAACGCGGGCACGAGGTGACCGAGGCCGACCCGCATCCCGACCCCTTCGCCGTGCTGGGGGTGGCGCGCCGCACCGAGGTGGTCTGGCTCGCGCTGCACGGTGGCACCGGGGAGGACGGCACGATCCAGGCGCTCTTCGACCTGGCGGGGATCCGCTACACGGGGAGTGGCCACCTGGCGAGCGCGCTCGCGATGGACAAGGACCTCTCGAAGATCATCTTCCGCGCGGCCGGGGTGCCCACGGCGGACTGGTGGATGGCGCGCGCCGGAGAGCCCGAGGATTGGCGGACGGCCGAGTACGCGGACCGTGCCTTCGCCGCCCTCGGGAACCCCATCATCGTGAAGCCCTCCAAGCAGGGGTCGACCGTGGGCCTCTCTCTCGTGAAAGCGACAGAGACTCTCGCGTCAGCGGTCGCGGAAGGGTTCTTGCACGACGACGAGGTGATGCTCGAGGCGTATGTCCCCGGGCGCGAACTCACGGTGAGTGTGCTGGGGGACCTGGTGCTCCCGGTTGGCGAAATCATCCCCAAGCACGAGATTTACGATTACGAGTGCAAGTACACGGCGGGGATGGCGGAGGAGCTCTTTCCGGCCCCCCTGCCGCCGGCGGTGCGCGACGAGGCCCAGCGCCTCGCGCTCGTAGCCTACCGGGCGCTCAAGCTGGGGGGGTGCGCGCGGATCGACTTCCGCCTGCACCCAAACGGGGATCTGTACTGCCTCGAGGCGAACACGCTGCCGGGTATGACGGGGACGAGCCTCGTCCCGCAGGCGGCGCTCGCGGCGGGGATCGGTTTCCCGGAGCTGTGCGAACGGATCGCGATGGACGCGCTCCGATCACGGACGGGCACTGGAGGAGCGGAATGACGGGAGGCGTGGCGATGGTGGCGGCGGCACTGGCCGGAGTCCCGGCCGGCGTGCAGGCGCTCGGCCCCTGGGCGGGGCGGCGGCAGCTCTACGTGCGCTTCGCGGGCGAGGCCGAGACCGCGACGATGTACACCGCGACCGCCCTCCTCCGGGAGATGGCGCGCCAGCTCGGGCGCTCCACTTTCCATTCGATCGTGATCGGGGGCCGCGACCCGCTGGGCAACGTGCCGTTCCTGCTCGCGGCGCTCGAGGCCGCGAAGCCGAAGATCCCCGTGATGCTCGACACCGACGGCCAGCGCCCCGAGGCGCTCGGCAAGCTGCTCCCCTTCCTGGCGCTCACGCAGGTGACGGTGGAGTTCGAGGGCAACGACGCGTCGATCGACCACGCGATCAGCACGCTCTCCGCGGCCGCGAAGGCCGGCTGCGCGCACGCCCTCGTCGCCTGTGCGAAGGAGGACACGCCGGACTCGGCGATCCTCCGCCTCGTCGAGGAGGCGCACAACGCCAGCGGCGCCACACAGGTGGTGATCCACCCGTTCGTCTCTGCCGAGGACAGCACGATGCTCGATCGGCGCTGGGCGAACCTGCTCGAGCAGACGGCGGCGATGCACGCGGACGTGCGGCTCGCGCTCCGCCTCCCGCCGCCCACGGGGCTGCGCTGACCGTGACCGCGCCCGCCTCCGCTCCGCTCCCGACCGGACCGCGCTCGCGCCTGCCGCGCGTGGTGGGGTGGTCGCTCGTGGCGATCGCGGTGGTGCACTTCCTGCAATGGACCCTCCTCCTCCCGGATTACGTCCAGGAGTTCCTCGGCTTCCGTCGCGGGGACCTCGACGCCGGGAAGTGGTGGTCGGTGTTCACCTATCCGTTCGTGCACGCCGACCTCGCCTCGCTGCTGCTCAGCGGTTACGTGCTGACGGTGTTCGGCTCGCGGCTGGAACGGGAATGGGGGCCGCGCCGGTTCCTCGCCTTCGGTTTCCTCGCGAGCCTCGGCGGGTGGACGCTGCACCTGTTCATCGGCGGCGACGCCTTGCTGCTCGGCGCCGCGGCGCCGGCGTTCGCGATCCTCGCGGCGCACGCGATGCAATGGGACGACGCGGAACATCCGCTCGCCGCCGGCGTGGCGATGCGCGGGCGCTGGATGGTGCTCTTCATCGCCACGCTGATCCTGCTCGTGGGGATGCGCCAGCCGGTGGGCGGCGGCGGCGCCTTCCTCGCGCACCTGGGCGGCGTGGCCGCCGCCTGGCTCTTCGTGCGTGCCACGCAGGTCACGCTCGTGGAGCAGTTCCGTGAGGGCGTCTCGGCGCTGCCCGACGAACCGCCGGACGACCAGCTGCCGCGCGCGGTGCCCAAGACGCTGCCCCGGTCGCGCGCGCGCGACCGCGACACGATCGACGACGTGGTGGCGCGCACGAACGCGGCGGCCGCGCGCCGCACATCACCCTCCCGCCGCCGTGTGACGGAGCAGCCCAGGACCGCCTCCGAGCCGCCGACCATCGACGCGATCCTCGACAAGATCTCAGCCGCGGGCATGGATGGCCTCACGGACGAGGAGCGTCGCGTGCTGGACGACCACTCCCGCCGCCTCCGCGACGGCTGACCCCTCCCGCCCCGCATGCCACAGCCCGAACTGCTCGAGACCTTCCCGAATCCGTATCCCGATCGGGAGTACGAGATCTTCATGACGACGCCGGAGTTCACTTCGCTCTGTCCGCTGGGCGGGATCGAGTCGGACGCGGCGGAGCTCGCGCTGCTCAAGGGCGGCGCGCCGGACTTCGCGACGATCAACATCACCTATGTGCCGGACCAGGTGTGCGTGGAGCTCAAGAGCCTCAAGCTCTACCTCTGGAGCTTCCGCAACGACGGCATCTTCTACGAGCGCGTCGTGAACCGGATCCTCGACGACGTCGCGGAGAAGGTGCGGCCGCGGTCCCTCAAGGTGGTGGGCGACTTCAACGTGCGCGGCGGCATCAAGTCAGTGATCACGGCGACCTACGCGAAGCCGTAGCCCCTCGAGGCGCGCGCGCACCGCACTACACCCGCTTGATCGCTCCCGACGTCCAGCCGATGGACCCGCGCCGCCCCGCGCCCCAGCGCGGATAGGTGCCGAGCAGGCGCGTCTCGGGCGCCTCGGCGGCGATGTCGCGCACGACGGCCTCGGCCGCCGCATCGCCCACCTCGTGGTCGAACTCCACGAAGAACCGGTAGCTCCAGGGTTCGCCCGTGGGCCGCGGTTCGAGCCGGCGGATGTTCACGCCGTGCCGCGCGAGCGGACCGAGGGCGGAGAGCAGTGCGCCCGGGCGATCCGCGGCGGTGAGGATCAACATCGTGCGCGCGGGGGTGCCGGCGGGGAGCGGCGCGGGCGCGCGCGCGATGCCGAGGAACCGGGTCTGGTTGTCGGGGCGGTCCTCGATGTCGGCCTTGAGGACCTGCAGGTCGTAGTGCGCGGCGGCACGGCGGCTCGCGACGGCTGCCATCGTCGGGTCCGCCACCTTGGAGACGTCCATGGCCGCGCCCGCGGTGTCGTACACCGCATGCACCTCGAGTTGCGGCTGCTCGGCGAAGAAGAGTCCGCACTGCGCGATCGCCACGGGGTGACTCAGCACCGTCGTCACCTGGTCGAACGTGGTGGACGGCGAGGCGAGGAGGCAGTGGTGCACGGCGACGACCGTCTCGGCGATCGCGAAGATCCCCGGCAGTGCGTTGAGCGCGTCGTGGCTCGCGGCGATCGAGCCGACGATGGTGTTCTCGATCGGCAGGATGCCGCGGTCGGCGACGCCGGAGGCGACCGCCGCGGTCACGTCCGCGAAGTCGCGATACGGCAGCTGCTCGATGTCGCCGCCCCAGAGCTGCTGGAGCGCCTCGTCGCTGAATGAGCCGCCTTCGCCCTGAAGCGCGACACGGATCGGCCGGGCGCCGCCCTCCGCGAAGTCACTCACGGACGATCTGCCCGACCTCGCGCACCGAGACCTCGCCGAGATCGAGGGCCTCGATCCCCGGCCGGATCCGCGCGAGGTCGCCGACCACCACCACCAGTGCATTCTCCGAGGGGAGGTACTTCTCCGCCACGCGGCGCACGTCGTCCGCGGACACCTTGCCGACGTTCTCGACGTACTCGGTGAGCCACTCGAGCGGGAGGTTGAAGGTCGCGAGCCCCGCCATCTGGCCGGCGATCTGGGACGTGGACTCGAAGTCGCCCGGGATGCCGAGCACGAGGTACGCCTTGGCGCGGTCGAGCTCGGCGGGATCGACGAGCTTGGTGCGGATGTCGCGCAGCTGCGTGAAGAACTCGACGAGGGAGCTGTCGGTGACGTTCGTGCGCACGCTCGAGGAGGCGAGGAAGGGTCCGGGTAGCGGGCGCCACGCGAAGCCCGATCCGGCACCGTACGTGTAGCCCTTGGTCTCGCGGAGCACCGTGTTGAGGCGCGAGGAGAACGACCCGCCGAGGATGGTGTTCATCACCTCGATCGCCGCGTAGTCGGCGCTGGTGCGTTCGACGCCCGGCGTGCCGATCTGGATCACCGACTGTGCGGCGCCCGGCTTGTCCACGAGCACGATCTTCACGCCCTGCGGCTTGACGGGCTGCACGAGCACGGGTGCGGGCGTGCGCTCGGGGCCGTTCGCGCGCCACTGGCCGAATCGGGCCGCGATGAGCGTGCGCGCTTCGGCGGTGCTCAGGTCGCCGACCACGTAGAACGTGGCGCGCGCGGGCCGGTAGCTCCCGGTCTGGAAGTCGCGCACCATCGCGGAGTCGATGCGCGCGGTGGAGATCGAGTCGCCACTGAGCGGATGGTTGTAGGGATGGCCCTCGGGGAAGAGGAGCTGGCTGAAGGCGAGGCTGGCGAGCGCCTGCGGCTGGTCGCGCTGCTGGAGGAGCGAGGCGAGTCGCAGGTCGCGCTGGCGGCGCACCTCGGTAGCTGCGAAGGTCGGGCGGAGGACGACGTCGGCCATGAGGTCGAGCGCGGCCTCGAGGTTCCTCCGCGCGACCTTGAGCGAGATGGTGGTGTTGTCCCAGCTGGCCCCGGTGGAGAGCGAGGCGCCCAGATAGGCGAGTTCGGCCTGCAGCGCCGTGGCGTCGCGCTTGCCCGCGCCCTCGTCGAGCATGTTCGCGACGAAGCTCGCGAGG
>JAOUHR010000040.1 GCA_029884515.1 Gemmatimonadota bacterium | reverse complement strand
AGTGAATTCACGCCGATCCCGGCGTTCGGGTTCAGCACCGCGCTCAGTGACCGGGTCGTGGTCGGATTGGCCGGCGTCGGCATCGGCGGATTCGGCGTGAACTACGCCGCCGATGCGACGAACCCGATCCTCGCGCCGGCACCGAACGGATTCGGGCAGGTGTACTCGAACTTCCAGTTGATGAAGATCGCGCCGGCTGTCGCCTGGAAGGTGGGCGAGCGGATGCGTCTGGGCGTCGCGGCGAACGTGGACTGGGCGTCCCTCGCGGTGAACCCCATGCCGATCGCCGCGCCCGACTTCGACCCCGGGCCGGACGCCACCCCGGGCACCGCCGACGACCGCTCGTTCTACCCGTCGGCCGCCGCCGCCGACGGTGCGTTCGGCGTTGGCCTGCAGCTCGGCCTCCAGTACGACCTCTCGCCGAAGGTGTCGCTTGGATTCGCCTACACCTCGGCACAGATGTTCGGCGATTTCGAGTTCCAGACCGTGCACGCGAACCCCAACCTGCCGAACTACAACACGCCGCGCACGGTGACGTTCCGGATGGACGCCCCGGCCATCTACGCGGCCGGCATCGCCGTCTCGCCATCGGACCGGCTCACCTACGGGCTCGACGCGAAGTACATCACGTATGCCAGCACGAAGGGGTTCGACCAGTCCGGCTACAACGCCGACGGCTCCGTGAAGGGCTTCGGCTGGGAGAACATCGTGGTCGTGGCGGCCGGCGTGCAGTACCGCGCTGGCGACCGCGTGACGCTGCGTGGCGGGTACAACTACTCGGGCAACCCGGTCCCGGACGAGCAGTCCATGTTCAACATCCCGGCGCCGGCGATCGTCCAGCACCACATCACCGCCGGCCTTGGATACGCGATCCGAGATGGCGTCGAGATCAACGTCGCCGCGTACCGGGTGCTCGAGAACTCGATCGAGGGGGCGATGTATCGGCCCGCGGCCGTGCCCGGCACGTCGGTGCGGAGCACCCTGACCGAGACGTCGATGCTCGTCGGCTTCACCTTCCGGCCGGCGAAGAAGTGAGTCCCTGACCCGCGCAGGCACCGTTCACACGAAGCCCCCGGCGGAACGATCCGCCGGGGGCTTCGTGCGGGACGCCCCTGGAGGGGGACGGCCCGGCGACTACTTCGCCTTCTTCACCTCGGTCGGGAGCGCCCGGATCACGACGAGGAAGATGACGCCGACCACGAGGGCGACCACCATCGTCGGGAGGTGCACCACATCGGCGAGGGTGATCTTCCCATAGCTGGCGAGCGGCACGATCGGCGCGATGAGGGTCGTGTAGACGAGCGTGAACGCCAGTGCGCCCACCACGCCGCCGAGGATGGCGAAGAAGGCGTCCTTCCGCCCTTCACCGGCCCCCACGACGCACGTGCCGGGGCAGTAGCCGCCCACGCCGAAGCCGACGCCGAACACGAGCCCGCCGAGCAGCACGCCGATCACGTAGGTGGGCTTGATGTCGAAGTGCATCGCCTGGGGCATCAGGAGCGACAGCGCGTACACCACGACCATCCCCACGGCGATGGTGAGGGCCATGAACTTGATGACCGAGAGGTTCTCGAGGCGCAGGTTGCTTGCGATCATCGCGGGGCTCGACGCCCGCACCCGCTGGATGAAGAAGCCCATCGCGACCCCGACGAGCAGGGCATAGATAGAGGCGCTCATGTCAGACTCCCGCCGCACGACGCGCGTGCAGCATCTTGGCGGAGATGATCCCGGTGGCGAAGGTGCCGATCGCGAAGATGAACCCGCTGATCGAGAGTTGCGTGATCCCGGAGATGATGTGGCCGCTGGTGCAGCCGCCGGCGATCCGGGCCCCGAGGATGATCAGGAACCCGCCGATGAACGCGTTGCGGTAGCGGTTCGCGGGCGATGCCTCGCCGGGATGGACCATCTCCAGCTTCGGCGTCTTCTCGCGGTTCGCCCGCGCGCCGATGAAGCCGCCGATGAGCAGCCCCACGACGAGCCAGGTCTCGGGCTTGAGGAGCGATCCCATCCTGACGAGATACGGGTTGGCTTCTGCATACGACGGATCGAACGCGCGCATCAGGGCGCCGATGAACCGCGGATAGGTCCCGGAGACGCCGATCGGTCCCCAGAGCAGGATCGACGCGGCGCTCACGACGCCGAAGAGGACACCGTAGAACGCCCACGGCGGGTATTTCGACGTGCGCGCCACGGGAACGGCCGTGACGGCGGGAATGCCTGATGCATGGGACATGCGGATCTCCGTCGGTTGAGGGTAGCGCTACTTCACGATCAGGGTGCCCTTCCGATCGTCCGGGACGAACCGGTCGCGGTAGGGCATCCGCACCTGGCGCAGCGACGCCGCGTCGAGGATCATCGAGTCGGCGATCACGCCGTTCTCTGAGAGGAGGAACGCCGTCAGCGCGTACACTTGCGCGTCCGTGAGGGACCCGGGCGCCGTCAGGGGCATCGCGCGCTTGATGTAGTCGAACACCGTCGTCGCGTACGGCCAGTAGTTGCCGATGGTGTGGGGCAGCTTGGGGTCGGTGGCGAAGCGGAAGTCCTCCGCGGCCGGCTCGCGCCCGATGAGCTGAGGGAAGAGCGGTGCGATGCCCTCGCCCTTGGGGCCGTGGCACGCTGCGCACTGCACGGCGTAGAGCGCCGCGCCTTCACGGCCCGTGCCGCGCCCGGCGGGAAGCTCGGCACCCTCGGGTCCGATGTCGTGGTCCATCAGTGACACCTGTGCCACGCTGGCCGCGCGCCCGAGGCCGAAGCGGGCGCCCTTGCCGGGACCGCCGGGCACCGCCCCGGCGTCGTAGTCGGCGACGCGGTCCGCGGCGCCCGCGGTGGCGCCTTCACTGCGCGTGGTGGAGGCCGCCGATCCGCCATCCCCGGCCGGCGCACACGCGCCGAGGCCCACGACCAGCACGGCGGCGATCATCAGTGGTCGACGCATGTTCAGGTCTCCCCGTGGAAGAGGACCTGCCCGTCGCGCTGGACCTTCCACCCCACGATCTGATTGAAGTGGTAGTCCGTGCCGAGTCCGCGCTCCGCGACGAGCGCGGCGCGCGTCGGCTGCACGAAGCCCGCATCGTCGGTGGCGCGGCTCAGGAGCACGGCCTCGCCGCCCTTCCATTCCCACATGTACTGGAACCGAACGGTGGACTTGGGATGGGAAGGGCCGAGCATCTCCGCATCGTGCCAATTCGTACCGCCGTCGGTGCTGACCTCGATGCGCGTGATCCGCCCGCGGCCGCTCCACGCGAGGCCTTGGATCGGGTGCCAGCCACGCCCGGCGATCCTGTCGGGGTGGCTCGGCGCCGTGATGATCGACTTCGCGTCCAGCGCGAAGGTGAAGATCCGCGCCGTCCCGTTGGGGAGCGGGTCCGTGTACTTGGAGGTCTCCCAGCGCGTCATCCAGGGTGCGGCGCCAAGCTCGAGCCGGCGGACCCACTTCACGCTGATGTTTCCCTCCCATCCCGGCAGCAGGAGTCGGAGCGGATAGCCTTGGGCGGGACGCAACGGTTCACCGTTCTGCGCCCAGACGATCAGCGCGTCATCCCACGCCTTCTCGATCGGCACCGACCGGGTGAGCAGGCAGGCGTCGCCGCCCTCGGCGAGGAACCACTTCGCCTCGGCCTTCACGCCAGCCTCGCGGAAGAGCGTCGCCAGCGTGACCCCCGTCCACTCGGAGGTGCTCAGCAGGCCGGCGACCTTCTGTGCGGTCATGTCGGGCTTCGGCGCACGATAGGCTGCGCGGCCGTTCCCTGAGCATTCCACGAAGTGCGTGCGCACCACCTGCGGGAACCGCTTGATCTCGTCCACCGTGAAGGTGAGCGGCCGGTCGACGAGTCCGTGGATCGTGAGGGTGTGCCGATCCGGATCGAGGGCCGGGATCCCCGCGTGGTGCCGCTCGAAGTGAAGGTCGGCCGGCGTGATGTTCCCCGTGAGGTCCTGGAGCGGCGTCAGCGAGCTGCCGACGGTCTCGCCGAACGGCGTGCGTGCGGCGGTCACGAATTCCGAGCGCGTGCCCACCGCCGCGGTGGGTGCGCCCTGGAGCTTGGTCGCGTCGGCGGGCACGGTTGGACGAGCCGGGGATGCCTGCTGTCCATCCAGGGAAAGCGGGAGTCCCGCGAGCACGGCGCCGCCGAGGGCACCCGCAGCGCCGGCCAGGAGGTCGCGACGCGAGAGTGGCGCGGACGCCGCGTCGGCGGCGTCGGGGGTCTGGGAGGGTTCGGTCATACGGAAAACCTACGGCTTCACGTCGCGGGTCACCCGCGGATTCGGCACGATCGCACCCTTGGGGTTGCCCCTCGGGAGCAGCGGCGGCGGTCGGAACGCCTTGTGTCCCTGCGTGTCGTACGGGGTGTCCTCAGGCGCGCCTCCCATCGGGAAGTCGCTCTCCTTGCCGGGTGAATCCGGTCTCGGCTGGGCGTCGATGTAGGCCGCGAGGTCGAACGCCTCCTGCGCGGTGAGCGTGCCCGGTGCGGTCTGTGGCATGTTGTGCATGATGAAGCTCGCCGCGCGCTCGATCCGCGCCATCGACGCGCCGATCGAGTACGACTTCGCGCCCCAGAGCGGCGGGATCGGCATGTTCCCGGCGCCGTCAGGGCCGTGGCAGGTGACACAGGTCTTGGCGACGTAGAGCTCCTTGCCGCGCACGGCGTCCCCGTCCAGTTGCTCGGGCATCGCGATGAGGCCCTCGGCGCCGGCGATCTTCGTGCCGACCGGGACGTCCTTGGAGATGAACGCGAGGTACGCGAGGATGTCCGTCATCTCGCGGCTGCCGACCGGGATCGCATTGCCCGCGAGGGAGCGCGTGAAGCAGTAGTTCACGCGGTCGGCGAGCGCGATGACCGCGCCGGAGCGTCCCATGTACTTCGGGAACCGCGCGTGCGAGCCGGTCAGTGGCGCGGCGGTCGGTCGCAGGCCGTCATCCTGGTGGCAGCTGGTGCAGCGCAGGTTCGACGCGGCGTAGGCCGGCAGGCTCTCCGGCGTGAACCGCAGCAGGTGGAGGCCACGGCGAATGGAGGCGCCCAGGGAGTCGGCGGGGATGTCGGCTTCGCGCGGCGGCGTCCACGCCGCCTCGTGGAAGGTGACGGCAGCCGTCGCGGCTCCATCCGATTCCGGGGCGGCGGAACCGCCACACGCCGTCGCGCCCATGGCACTGAGCGCGGCGAGGATCGGGAGGACGAGTCGTGAAACAGGTGGCACGATGAGACTCCTGCTCTCGCGAGCGGGCCGGATGGAAGTATTTCTCTATACTCCAATATAGTAGTATAGGACGAGGACGACGGCAAGCGCCACGGGGCGGGACCGGCATGGACCCGGCCCCCTGACCTTCGGTTGTGCGTCGGCCCGTATGCATGCCTCAAGGGACTAACATGCCACGAGCCGGGCGACGTCACCAGCATCGTGGCCGCGCGACCGCCGTCCGTGCACATTTGGCCGATGGCACGGCACGATCGGGAAGGGCTCATCGCCGAGTTGCGACGCGCGCACGACGGCGATCCATGGCATGGCCCGTCGCGCACCGCGATCCTCGCCGATGTCACGGCTGAGGATGCGCGCTGGCCCCCTGGCGGTGGCGCGCACAGCATCTGGGAGACCGTGCTGCACATGCGGAGCTGGACCCGCGAGGTCACGCGCCGCGTGCACGGTGGCGCGCCCGCCACTCCGGGGGACGGGGACTGGCCCGCGGTCCCGGACACGAGCGAGGCTGCGTGGCGCGAGGCGCTCGCGTCACTCGATGCGGCCCACGAGGAGCTGCTTGCGACGATCCGGATGCTGTCGTCGGAGCGATTCGAGGAGATGGTCGGCTCCTCACGCGATGCGCCACTCGGCACCGGCATCACCGTCGGCGAGATGCTGCGCTCGCTCGGCGAGCATGACATCTACCACTCCGGGCAGCTCGCGCTCCTCAAGCGGCTCGCGCGCGCGGCGCGCGGTGTGCCGATGCCGGCGCCCTGAACGGGCTCAGAGCAGCCCGCGGATCCAGCCGCCGTCCACGGCGATGTTCTGGCCGGTGATGTAACTCGCGCGCTCCGAGGCGAGGAAGGCGGCGAGTGCCGCGAACTCCCGAGGTGCTCCCACGCGCCCCATCGGCACCTGCTTCTCCCAGACGCCGAGTGCCTCCGCGGCAGTGCCACCCTTCGCCTTCGCGTTGCTCTCGGCCAGCTGCTCCAGCCGTTCGGTGCGCGTGTAGCCCGGCAGCATGTTGTTCACCGTGATGCCGAAGGGCGCGACCTCGTTCGCGATGGTGCGCGCGAACCCGGTCACCGCCGCGCGGATGCTGTTGGAGAGGATGAGCCCCTCCACCGGCTGCTTCACGGTGATCGACGTGACGTTGAGGATGCGCCCCCATCGACGCTCCTTCATGCCCGGCAGCGCGGCGCGCGTGAGGTTCACCACGCTGTCGAGGTTCACCTCGACGGTGCGGCGCCACACGTCGGGGGAGTGGCTCTCGAAGGGGCCGGGCGGGGGCCCGCCGGCGTTGGTGACGAGGATGTCGATGCGGCCGAAGCGCGCGATCGTCTCGCGCACCGCGCGCTCGACGTCTGCAGGTACCGAGACGTCGGCGACGATGCCGAGCACGTCGGCACCCGTCGCCTTCGCCACCATGGCGGCGACGGCCGCGATATCGTCCCCGCGCGCGCAGCACGCGACCTGCGCGCCCTCGGCCGCCAGTTCCTCGACGATCGCGCGGCCGAGCCCGCGGCTCGCGGCGGCGACGAACGCGACCCGTCCCTCGAGACCCAGGTCCATCGCTACTTCTTGCTGTGGAAGTAGCTGTCGGTGTGGTTCAGCCAGTCCTCGCGCGGCGGGCTGAAGACGTCGACGTCGAGCGTGTCCTCGAGCGCCTCGGCCTTGTGCCAGACGTTCGACGGGATGTGGAGCACCTCGCCGGCCCGCACGTCGATGACCTCCGTGCCGTCGCTGCCGACCCAGAAGCGGAGCGCACCCTCGAGGATGTAGGTCAGCTGCTCGTTGTGGTGCTGGTGCTTCGGCACGATCGCCCCCTTGGCGAGGTAGACGTGCGCGAGCATCATCTGCTGGCCGGTGACGAGGCGGCGCGAGATCTGGTCGGTCACCCTCTCCTTGGGCATGTCGGCCCAGCGGTGGAAGGTGACGGCGTTGGTCTTGGTGGTTGTCATGCGCCGAATCTACGACGTCATCGGCGGAGCGTGAACAGGAAGCGTTGCTCCACCAGCTGGCGCACATGCCGCCCCCCCGCCTCGGCCGGCGTGAAGCGCATGCCGCCCAAGGCGTCGCGCACCGCGCGCTCGAAGAGCGGGTGTGACGACTCCACGACCACGAAACTGCCCAGCTCGACCCGGCCGAGGGTGTCCACGACGAAGCTCGCGCTCACGGCGCCCTCGATCCGGTCGCGCGTGAGCGCTGCCGGATACCGCGGCCGTCCGCTGCCCGGCACGGTCTTCACGGGACGGTCCACGAGATTCACGCCGAACGGCTCGCCGCCCCCCGGGGTGCCGCTGCCGATGCCGGTCGGCACGCTCGCGCCCGGGCGGCTGCCGGGGTAGGCCAGCACGGCGGTCTGCACCGGTGCGGTGGACGCGGCGGGGATCCCGACGGGCGTGATCGTGGGGACTGGCAGCGAGGGCGCCGGCATCGGGTTCGGGCTCGGGGCCGGGTCGGCGGTCGCCGGCGTGGCCGGGGCCGCCGGCGCGATCGGAGCGGGCGCCACGTGGAAGATGATCGGCGGCGAGACCTGTGGCCGCGTGATCGGTGTGCGGGTCTGCGCCGTGGCGAGGACGGTGAGCGTGATGACGACCGCGTGCGCGATGAGCGAGGTCGCGCCGGCGGCGCGTGCCGGCCGGCTTTGGTGGCGGGACTCGAGCAGCGTGGAGAGCATCGGACGATCCTCCCGGCTACGTGGTGCGCGCCGCGCGCGATGCGCGGTGCGTCCTCACCCGGAGGGTACCCCCGCCACCCCTCCGCGCCGATGACGCCGCGATGAGGGGTGAGTGATGCCCGGATTACGATTCGCTATCGGCCCGGCCGCGCGGCCTCGCCCACCGCCTGCCAGAACCGTGGCATCTCGGCGGCGGCCCGTGCGAAGCCCCGCTCCTGCCGCGCCCCCTTCAGCTGCACCAGTCGCCAGAGCGCGCGTCGGTCGGCCGCCCGCCAGCGGGCGATTGCGGGCTCGATCGCCAGCAGCACCGGCACGAGCAGGCGCGCGCCGAGTCGCTCCGTGGCGCGCAACCCGCGGCGCTCGCCGGTGCAACGCGTGAGCAGGCGGCGCGCATGCGCATCGATCTCCGTTTCGCGTCCGCCGGCCGGGATCCCCGCGAGCGTGCTAGTGACCCGTGCGCCGATCCTCACCAGCAGGTCCTCGGGCAGCAGGGGCGTGGTGCCGCCGCCGAGTTCGAGCAGCATGTCACCGCGCGCCAGCGCCAGCAGCGTGCGGCGCGAGGACCGGTGCGTGCGGTCGGCCGCGATCCGGGCGCGTTCCCGTGCCGCGAGCGTGCGCGCCGCGCGGGTCGCCGGCCGGAAGCCGAGCCGGTCGTAGAACCAGTAGGCGCCGGACGCGATCGCCTCCTCGTTGCCCTGGCCGAACTGGTACGGGTTCACCACGAAACGTGCGGTACCGAACAGCGTGCGGAACGCGCGCAGTGACTGCGCGAACAGGAAGGCCGCCTCGCTCTTGCGGAAGCTCTCGAAGAGGTTGGCGCCCGTGTTGGCCTGTGCGCCCAGCGTGGTCACGCCCCCGTAACCGATCGGGACGCCGTTCGAGAACATCACGTAGCCGTAGTTCGCCTCGAGCACCGACCGGTCGTCGGGCGCGACGCCAAGGACGCAGAGCGCCGCGCCCTCGCCGAGCGGGCAGCGGTAGATCTCGTCGGGGTTCGCGTAGATCGTGGGGAAGACCTCGCGGGTGCGCGCCGCGATCGCGGCGACCGAGGCGTCGTGCCACCTCGCCGCCTCGGTGCCGCGCAGCCGCTCGATCCCCGGCAGCGGTGCGCGCAGCATCGCGACCGGGTCCGCGCCAACGGCCCGGAATCCCGTCCGCACGCGGGTCGGCGACGTGCGCACGCGGTTGCGCGACGTCGAGTGCGCGGAGTCGCCGAGCGACCAGCGGAGCGGCGCCTCGGCCTCGTCATAGTCGGAGCTCCAGACCGTGTCGGAGAGGACGTCGTGCCCCTGCGGGCCGATGCCCAGCAGCCAGGGCACGCTTCCGCCGCGCACGTCACGGCTCGCCTCCTCGATCCAGGCGCGCGTCCCCACCTCGCCCGAATCGAACCGGTCGAGCTCGGCCGCCGTGAGCGTGAGCCGGAGGAGCGGGTCGAGTCGCTCGGCATCGCGCTCGCGCGTCCACGCGAAGCGCACCTGTTCGCCCGTGCGCGCGAGCCATCGCGCGATCCCGTACATGAAGGTGTGCTCGGTCGCCGTGCCGGCGAGCCCCGAGTCGCCGAGCGCGTCGCGCTCGGGCGCGGGGAGGGCGCGGACGATCCGGCCGAATCGGTCGAGCGCCCGGCAGGCGGCGCCGTGCAGCACGCGCGTGTCGGGGAACGCGGCGATGAAGAGCAGCTCGTCGTGGAACGCGCGCACGTCGCGTGCGCGCCGCCACCGGGACCGGTCACAGGTCCTGAGGAGCGCGAGCTTCTCCCGTGCCGCTGCCGCGCCAAAGACGCCTCGCAGCGCGTGGAGCCGCGCGAGCGACCTGTTCGCCGGCCGCCCCCCGCGCGTGCTCACCCGAAGATCGACTTCGCCACGAACCAGACGTTGGCCGGTCGCTCGGCGAGTCGCCGCATGTACCAGCGGTACCAGGCGTCGCCGTAGCTCACCAGTGTGGCGACAGCGTGCCCCTCGGCGCGCAGGCGCTGCTGCTCGCGCTCGCGGATGCCGTAGAGCATGTGCACCTCGAACTGGCCCTTCTTGAGGCCGAGCTGGTCGGCCCGCGCGAGCAGCCTTGCGATGAGCGGCACGTCATGGGTGCCGAGGATCGGGACGCACTCCTGGTGCGCGCCCACTCCAGCATCGTCCCGGCCAGCGACTCGTACGCGGCGTCGGTGTCGGCCTTCCTCGGGAAGGCCACCTTGGCGGGCTCGGCGTAGGCGCCCTTCACCAGCCGGATCACGGGCTTGAGCGGCCGCAGGCGCTCGAGGTCCTTCGGCGTGCGATACAGGTAGGCCTGGAGCGCGAGCCCCGTCCTCGGGTGCTTCGCCTTCACCTGTTCGTAGAGCGCGAGCGTCCGGTCGACGTACGTCGAGTCCTCCATGTCGATCCAGATCGCGGAGCCCGCCGCGTCAGCCTTGGCGGCGATTGCGAGATAGTGGGCGAGGCAGGCCGGTTCCGACTGGTCGAGACCGAGCTGGGTGGGCTTGATGCTGATCTCCGCGGGAAGCCCGCGCGCCTTGATCGCGTCGAGCATCCAGAGATAGTGCTCCCGC
>JAOUHR010000388.1 GCA_029884515.1 Gemmatimonadota bacterium | reverse complement strand
CGTCACCTTGCCGATGCGCTCCTGCTCGAGCCATGTGCGCAGTCGCACGTACATCTCGCCCACCACGTCCTGGTGCCGCCAGCGGGGGGCCGGCGTCACGAGCAGTTCCCCGTCGATGCACTCGTAGCGGTTCCCATCGTCGGGGAGTTCGCGGACCATCGCGGCGGTCCAGTACGTGCGCTCGGACAGGGCAGGCATGCCCATACGGTGCTCGGCTCGGCGGGAAAAAGGCAAGAGGGCGAGGACACGGCAAAGGATGGGCGGCAGCGCCTGGCGCGCCATCGTCGCCGGGACGCCCGCGCCATCGCTGTGCGACGGTACCGATGACCGCATACGCCGAGCTCCACTGCCACTCGACCTTCTCTCTCCTCGACGGCGCCTCCGACCCCGAGCGGTTGGTCGAGCGCGCCGTCGCACTCGGCCTCACTGCGCTCGCGCTCACCGACCACGACGACGTCGGCGGTGCGGTGCGCTTCGCGACGGCGGCGCGCACGGCGGAGCTTCCCGGCCTGCTCGGCGCGGAACTCACGGTGGACGTGCCCCTGCCCGCCGGGCTGGATCACACCATCGCACACGCGCTGCCGGCGCGTGTGACCGCCGCGGACGGCACGTCGCACCTGCGCACGCACCTGGTCTGCCTCGTCGAGTCGCGCGAGGGGTGGGGGAACCTCTGCACGCTGATCACGCGTGCGCGGCTCGACCATCCTCGTGGTGAACCGCGCGTGACGCTCGAGCAGGTCGCAGCGCATGCGGGCGGACTCTTCGCGCTCACGGGGTGTCCGCGCGGGTGGGTGCCGCAGTTGCTCGCGCTGGGCGGCAATGGCGCGGGTGGTGTGGGGAGACTGGACGGCGGCGTGCTCCCTCGACAACAGGCGACCCGACTCGCGCGTGACGCCGCGGGCACGCTCGCCGAGATCTTCGGCGGCCGGCTCGCCATCGAGTGCTGGGACCACGCGCTCCCCGAGGAGCGCGCCCTCGTCGCCGAGTTGATCCCGCTGGCCAGGTCGCTCGGTCTTCCCTGGGTGGTGACGAACGACGTGCACTATGCCCTGCCCCGTGGCCGGATCGCGCACGACGTGCTCGTCGCACTGCGCCATGGCGCGACGCTCGACCAGATGGGGACGAAGCTCCGCCCGAACGGCGAGTGGTACCTGAAGGGCCCCGCGCAACTCACAACGCGCTGGGCGGGGAGCGAGGAAGGACTCGCGGCGACACTCGCGGTGGCCGAGCGGTGTGCGTTCCGGCTCGACGCACTCAAGCCGGCGCTGCCGCACTTCCCGTTGCCACCGGGTGTCGGCGAGGACGAGTACCTCGAGCGGCTCGTCGAGGCCGGTGCGCAGGAGCGGTGGGGATGGCGCCGCACGGCGCGCCACGACAAGCAGATCGCGCACGAGCTCACGCTGATCGCGAAGCTCCGGCTCTCCGGCTACTTCCTGATCGTCTGGGACATCGTGCGTTTCGCGCGCCGCGAAGGGATCCTCTGCCAGGGACGCGGCTCGGCGGCCAACAGCGCGGTGTGCTATTGCCTCGGCATCACGGCGGTGGACCCGATCAAGCTCGAATTGCTCTTCGAGCGCTTCCTGAGCGAGGAGCGCGCCGAGGCGCCGGACATCGACATCGACTTCGCGCACCGCGAGCGGGAGCGCGTGCTGCAGTACGTGTACGCGCGGTACGGACGCGAGCACGCGGCGATGGTGTGCGAGCACATCACCTGGCGCGGGCGGAGCGCGGTGCGCGACGCGGCGCGCGTGCTGGGGTTCTCGCCGGAGCAGGCGGGAGCGCTCGCGGCGTTCAGTGACCGGTTCAGCGCGAGGAGCACGGCGGCGGCACTGCGGATCGGGTCGCCGGCTGCGGCGCGCGGCACGGCAGCCGCAGCCAGCGCAGATGACTCCGCCGCGCCCGTCGCCGATCCCTTCGCTCCAGAGCGCGCCGATGCGATGGGCCCCGCGAACTACTCCAAGCGCGCGCTGCGCGATGCGCCGCAGCAGGTGGAAGCGAAGGCACAGAAAGCCGGCGCGCGTGCGGTCGCAGATGCAGCGGCCGCGAGTACGAGGTCTGTAGTGCCCGTGGCGCCCGCCACGTTGCTCGACGCCGTATCGAGTGACCTGATCGTCGGCACGCACGCGAGCACGTTGATCAAGGAGGCACGCGCCGAGCATCGGAAGGTGCGGGCGATGCGGAGCGGAGCGCAGGAGCGAGAGGGAGGGAACGGCGGGAGCGAGGGTCCGGGTGTCGCCGCCGCGACGCGGCCGCAGGACCGCGAAGCGGTCCGAGAGCGTCGCGAAGGCGATACCCGGGCCCGAGCGACCTCGGACACCGAACCAGACAATGACTCTTTGCTGAGCCGCGCCGGCCTCGACCCGAACGACCCGCGCGTGCAACGCCTCGCCGACATCGTCGAGGGCCTGGACGCCGCGCCAAGACACAGAGGCATCCACGTCGGCGGCTTCGTCCTCACCGAGGAACCGCTCCGCACCGTCGTCCCCATCGAGCCCGCGAGCATGGAGGACCGCACCGTCATCCAGTGGGAGAAGGACGACCTCGATCCCGTGGGCCTCGTGAAGATCGACCTCCTGGGCCTTGGCATGCTCACCGTGCTGCAGGACTGCCTGGCGTATCTCCGCACCACGCGCGGCCTCGCGATCGACCTGGGCCAGCTCGACTGCGCCGACCAGGCCGTGTACGACGATCTCTGCCGCGCCGATACGGTCGGCGTGTTCCAGGTCGAGAGTCGTGCGCAGATGAACACACTGCCGCGTCTCAAGCCGCGCTGTTTCTATGATCTCGTCGTCGAGGTCGCGCTCATCCGACCGGGCCCCATCCAGGGCGACATGGTGCACCCTTACCTGCGGCGACGCGCGGGCGTGGAGGAGATCACGTATCCACACCCTTCACTCGAGCCGATCCTCAAGCGCACGCTCGGTGTACCGCTCTTC
>JAOUHR010000039.1 GCA_029884515.1 Gemmatimonadota bacterium | reverse complement strand
GCTCTCGCTCGCCCGGGCGAGCGAGAGCTCGCGATTCGCGGCCGCGATCCCGATCGAGTCCGTGTGCCCGGCAATCACCACGGCGACGCCGGGATTGAGCTGCAGCCCCGCCGCAACACGGTCGAGCGTTTCCCGCGAGTCCGCTGTGAGGCGCGAGGAACCGAAGGCGAAGTTCACGCCCATGAGCACGAGCGGCGTCGCCGACTCGGCGGGGGGCATGATCGGAGCGAGGGGCGAGATGGGCGCAAGCGTGTCGGCGGGCACCTTGCAGCCAGGCTCGCCTGGCGCCGTGCGCTCGGGCCGGTGCCAGACGAGTTCGACACGCCGGTTCCGCGCCCGGCCTTCGACCGTCGCATTGTCGTCGATCGGCCGGGTCTCCCCCTCCCCCACGCTCGTGATGCGCGCCGCCGCGACACCTCGCGAGATCAGGTACGCCCGCACCGCCGCGGCCCGGGCCGCCGAGAGCCGCAGGTTGTAGGCGTCGCTGGCGACCGCGTCGGTGTGGCCCGAGATCTCGACCAGGATGTCCGAGCGCGCCACGAGCACGCTCGCCACGCGGTCGAGCCGCGCACGCGACTCCGGCTTGATCACGGACTTGTCGGTGTCGAAGGTCAGGCCGTCGAGGATCAGCGGCACGTTCTCCGCCGGCAGGCGCTCACAACCATTCGCATCCACCGCTTCGCCGACCGGCGTGTTCGGGCAGCAGTCGAACTGGTCCGGCACACCGTCGCGGTCGCGGTCGGCGGGCGCAGGGATGACGGGCGCCGGCACGGGCGGCGTGACGACGGGTGGCGTGACCACCGGAGGTGGAGCGGAGCGGAGCACGTACTCGATGTGCTTCGCCAGCGAATCGGCCTTGGCCTGGAACGGTGCCGCGCTGCAGGCCGCGCCCGGCGCGCCGGCGTGGCCCGCGCGCACGAGCGTCACCTCGAGCAGCGCAACGTCGGCGGCGACGAGGTCGAAGCGTGGGTGTGCCTTGAAGCGGGTCACCGCGTCCCACAGTTCCGGATGCACGCGCTTCACCTGCCGCGGCAGGGGCACCTCCCCCTCGGTCACACTCCCGCGCTCGAGACTCGCGATGCTGGCCGTCGCCGCTGCGAAGGCGTCGTCCACGATCCCGCCGCGATCGTTGTCCTGGTACTCGTCCGACGCGAAGGAAAGCCAGGCGCGCGCCTTGCTCGCGCGGTAGGCCCGCGCGGGCGAGGGCGCGCCCTCGCTCTCCACGCGCGCGATCCGGGCGGCCCAGGCGCGCATGAGCGCCATGTCACGTGAGATCGCCTCGTCAGTGATGCGGCCTGCGGTGGGCGTGAGCGTGCCGGGGGCCGGGGCCTTGGCGCACTGCGCCAGGCCGAGCACGAGCATCGCCGACCCGGCGACCCTCATGGACAGCGCGCGCACGGCCCGTATCACGGCTTCACCGCCGGCGCCGGGTTGGGCTGCGTGCCGAAGATCTCCTCGCCGAACTTCCACCCGAGATCGATGTAGAAGCCGCGCACCGTGGACGCGACGCCGGCGAGCCCGTCGTCGCGGAATCCCATGAAGTTCGTGCCCAGCGCGAGGCGCAGGTTGCGCGCCATGCGGCGGCCGATCTCGGCACCGAGGCCGAACTCGCGGCTCGAGAGGTCACCGTTCGCGAGGATCCGCGTGATGAGCCCCGCGTCCCACTTCTCGCCGATGTCGAGGAGCCCGCGCAGGCCGAGCAGCTGCGCCGTCGGGCGCGTCTCGACGCCATCGGTGCCGCTGGTGGCGAGCCTGGCGGCATACTGGCCGGAGAGCACGAAATCGGGACGGAGGCGCACGTTCAGGTGCGCCGAGAGGATGTGCGCGCGCGTGAGCGCCGTCGGCAAGCCGGCGGGGTGCAGGTCCTCGTAGCGGAACTCGTAGCGCGCGAGCGCGTTCCAGGTGTCGGTGTCCGTCTGCCGCAGGGCGACGCCGAACTGCGCCTTGGCCCGCGTCTCCGTGCCACCCACCTCACTGTAGAGCGAGCGACCCAGCAGCGTGATGTCTCGGCTGATCTTCCGCGCGTAGCCGAGCGTGCCCAGCCAGCTGTCGCCACCGGTGGCGTCGCGGTACTCGAGGCGGGCCGTGCCGCGCCAGAGCGGATTCCGCGTGTACTCGAACGCGCCGGTGACCGCGGTGGCCTCCGGCCCGCTGCCGCGCACGCGCTCCACGCGCTCGAACGAGGTGTTCGCCACCATCCCGCGGCCGAGCGTCCAGCGGTTGCGCAGGCCGAGCGCCGCCTCGGCATCGCGGCCGGCGAACGCGTCACGGACGCGGTACTCGCTGAACACCTGCTGGCCCGCGAGATAGTCGGCGTCGAGCCCGAGTACCGTGTTCCCCGTCTGCTGCGCGCCGTTGAGCGCGTACGGACCGGCGAACGAGGAGAGGAGCTCGTGGCGCGCGTAGAGCCGCGTGCGCTTGCCGACGCGGACGTCGGCGCCGAGCGCGGCCCGCTGCTGGTCGCTGGTCCGGATGTCCTGCTCGAACTCGCCGTACACCGAGGCGCGGCGCTGGTCGAGCAGGTCGGCCGTGAGGCGCGCACGCAGGGCGCTCGTCTCATTGGGCGTGGCGCCCGGCGTCCCGGTGAGTGGCGAGGCAGGCGTCGCCGTCTCGTTCGCATACCGATACCCGAGCTCGGCGCGGGCGCGCGCGCCGAAGGACCGCTCCACCCCGATGGAGGCGCCGTCGCGCTGCCCGCCGGTGATGCGATCCTGCGTGCGCAACGCCTCGGCGAGCAGGCGCGTGGTGGGCGCGAGCCGCAGCGAGGTGCGGAGCCCCGCCTCGCCGCGGCCGCTCCCGAAGGTGGAGGACGGGTTGCTGAAGGCGCTGTCGGACTGCGCGTAGAAGGCGCGGAAGTCGACCCGCGCCGACTGGTGCCGCAGCTCCACGCGGCCCGCCACGCCGGCATCCAGGCTGTCGCCGTCCGTGCGCGCCATCTCGCCGAGGAGGTACGTGTTCTCCCTGACCCGCACCGTGGCATTCACACCGAGCAGCGTGCGATCGGCCATCGGATTGGCATCACGCACGACGGTCGCGCCGACCTCGGCGCGCCCGGTGAGGCGCGTCTGCCCCGTGATGCCGGCCATCCAGTACGCGTCCCCGCCCTGCTCCACCTCGTAGATCACGCGGATGGAGATCGGGTTGAGCTGCGCATCCAGGCTCGGCACCGGCCGGCGGAAGAGGATGCGGCCCGTGAAGGGCTCGATCGAGTAGTCCGTGAAACGCGCCTGCGGCTCGGCCTTCACGATGAGGCGCGGCTGGTTCCGGTCGCGCGTAAGGATCTCCACGCGCTCGGTGTTCATCCGGCCATCGGTCCGGCTGAGGGTGTACGGGCCGGAGATGCCCTGCCCGGGGATCTCGTCCACCACCTGGCTCAGGCGTCCCTGGCTCGCGAAGGCGTCGAGCGTGCCGCGTGCACCCTCGAGGTGCTGCCGGGCACCCGTCAGCGCGCGGCTGTAGGCCGCGAGCGTCCGCGTCTCCTGTGCGACCGGCGTGGTGAAGTCGCCGATCATCAGGAACGACTGCTGGCGGTCGATGCGCACGTAGAGCCGGCCGGCGGAGCGCGCGTCGAACTCGCGCACCGAGGCGTCGCCGTACACCGGGTAGAACTCGTCCGGCTGGATGTCCCGCATCAGGCGGGCGTCGGGGTCACGTTCGGTGTCGAAGGCGAGCGTGAGCAGGTAGTCGCCGCGCACCTTGCCGCGCAGGTAGAGCGCACTGCGCGCGCCGGCCTGCAGTCCGCTGCCATCGCCGCCCACGGCGACGTCGCGGAGCACGGCCTCGAAGCCGTCCTCGTCGCGCGCCGGGGAGAGCGCGTCGGCGCTCAGCGAGCGGAGGTTGATCCGCCCTTGCACCACGCCGTTCGCGAGCAGCGGGCGCGGCGCGGGCACGAAGTAGGCCGGCGTCGTGGTGCTCAGGCCGTCGGCCGTCACGCGCACCTCGCCAGCGCCCGCCTCGCCGGGCGCCACCAGCGCGAACCGGCCGATGCCCGCCACCAGTTGCGCCTGGGTACCCGGCTCGGTGAGATCGAGGTCGGCCATCGCCCACCGGCCGAGACTCGTCTCGAGCGTGGCGATGCCGGACCACGAGATCGGGTTGCCCATCGCGTCCACCATCCGCACCGCGACGGGCACCTGCGTGAGGCCGTCGGCCGGGAGCGTCGTCATCGGCAGGCGCACCTCGAGGCGGCGCGCGGCCGGGCCGCCGGTGCCCACCCTCGCGCCCGCCGCCGACGCCGAGCCGTCGGTCGCGAGGAGCGAGGGCGCGAGACCGGTGTTGGAGCCGAGCGGCTGCGGCGCGGACAGGAGTGGACGGTAGACACCGGGCACCGCGGGCGCGATGCCGCGTGGCGTGTCACCGCCGGCAACGGCGCCACCGGTGGGCACGAACACGCCGCTGGCGCCCCCGCCACTGACGCCACCGCCTCCCGCCACCCCGCCCGCGCCCATGAAGACCCCCACCGTGTCGGTGGTGTCGCGCACGAGCCCGTACACCTCACCCTGGTTGCGCCGCGCGCGCACGAGAGCGAGCAGCTCGTCGGTGCGCAGCACCGCGAACTCGGCCACGTGCAACTCGCCGCGGGTGAGGTCCACGAAGCGGCTCACCGGGTCGCCCGCGTTCCGCGCCCCCGTTTCGAGCAGGCGCGAACCGGCTGGGAGCGTCGCGCGATCCACGCGCACCACGTGCCGGCGCGGGCTCACGCCGTAGAACGAGTACTTGCCCTCGACGTCGGTGATCACCGCCGTGCCGTCCTCGAGCAGGACGCGCACGCCCGGGATGCCTACCTCGTGCGCGGCCTGGGTCACGCCGCGCGCGGCGCGCGTGCTGTCGCACTCGCACTCGAGGTAGACCTTGCCGACGATCATGCCGCGGTCGGTGAAGACGCCGCCCTCGACGCGCACCTTCACGGCGGTGAGGTTCGATACCGCCGCCGCGAGCGCACTCGAGGCCTGCGCGCGGTTGGTGCCGTCACCGCGCTGGGCGCCCGCCCCCACCACCACACGGTACGAGAGCGTGACGGAGCCGCCGAGCGGCACCGTGCCCACCGTGAAGCGGAGTCGCGGTCCCGGCGTCCCCACGGGGTCCGCGATCGGGATGCCATCCACGCGCGCAGTGCCGTTCACGTAGGTGAAGCCCGAGGGCAGGTCGTCGTCCACCACCGCGTCGGTGATCGCCGTGGTGCCGCTCGCGCGCACCACCACGCGGTAGTCGATCACGTCGGTGAGCTCCGCCACGCTGCGGTCGGCCGACTTCTCGACGGTGAGCGAGGCGTCGATCACCAGCACCGGCGACGTCGAGACGACATTGTTGCCCGTGGCGAGCAGGTCGCCAGCGGTGCTCACGCTCGCCGTGTTCGTCACCGACGGAAGGGCCGCCGGCCCGACGTCCACGGTGAGCGTGACCGCCGCGCTCGTGCCCGGCGCCAGCAGCGTGGGCGCCGTGCACGTCACCACCGCGCCCGCCGCCGCGCAGCTCCACCCGGTGCCCGTGAAGGACTGGTAGGTGAGGCCGGCCGGGAGCGTGTCGATGATGGTGAGCGGGCCGGTGGTGCTCACCGTGCCCACGTTCGAGATCGTGAGCAGGTACTCACCCGTGCCCCCCACGCGGAACACGCCGACCGGGTCCTTCGCGATGGCGACGTCGACGGGCGAGATGACCGTCGCCACGTCGATCGCCGAATCGTTCGCGGCGTTCCCGTCGCCCGCGGTGGCCACCCAGGCACGGTTGCTCACGCTCGGCGCCGCGGCCGCGCCGACGCTCACCGTCAGGGTGATCGGGCTGGCGGCGGCCGGCGCGAACGGGCCCGGGTTCACGCAGGTGACCACGGCGCCGCTCGCCGAGCAGGTCCAGCCCGTGCCCGTGCCGGAGACGAACCCGAGGCCCGCCGGCAGCGTGTCGGTGACCGTGATGGCGCCGATGGTGGGCGCCGTCCCGGCGTTCGTCGCCGTCAGCGTGTACGTCCCGTTCACGCCGACGGTCAGGTTGCCCGCGTGCGTCTTGGCGATCGCGAGGTCCGGCGCGTTCGCGGTGGTCGCGTCGGTGGCGCTGTTGTTGCCGGGCACCGGATCGCTCGCCCCGGCCGGCGGCGCGATGGTCGCGGTGTTCGAGATCGTGCCGCCCGCCGCGACCGTGGCCGTGAGCGTGAACGTCACGCTCCCGCCGACCGGCAGGTTCACGCTCGCCGCGATGTTGCCGCTCCCCGAGGCCGGGCAGGCCGCGCCGCCGGCCGCGGCGCAGGTCCACGTCGCACCCGTGAGCTGCGCCGGCAGGTTGTCGGTCACCGTCGCCCCCGTCACCGCGCTCGGGCCGGCGTTGCTGGCGACGATGGTGTAGGTGAGCGTGCTGCCCACGTTCGTCGTGGCGACGCCGTCGGTCTTGGTGATCGAGAGGTCGGCCGCGGGGCTGATCGTGGTGTTGTCGGTCGCGCTGTTGTTGCCCGCGGGGTCGTTCACGCCAGCGGGAGCCGTGACCGTCGCCGTGTTGGTGATCGTGCCGGAGCCCGAGACGGTCGCGCTCGCCGTGAAGGTCGCGGTGCCGCCGCTCGGCAGGTCCACCGTCGCGTTGATGTTCCCGCTGCCGGAGGCGGGGCAGATCGCGCCGGCCGAGGCCGCGCATGTCCAGGTGACCCCGCTCAGTTGCGCCGGGAACACGTCCGTGACCGTCGCGCCGGTCACCGCGCTCGGGCCCGCGTTTCTGGCGACGATCGTGTAGGTGACCGTGCCGCCGTCACTGACCGCGGCGACGCCGTCGGTCTTGGTGATGGAGAGGTCAGCCGTCGGCGTGATGACGGTGTTGTTGTCCGTGGCGCTGTTGTTCCCCGGTGCGTCGGTCACGCCGCCCGGCGCGGTGATCGTCGCGGTGTTGCTGAGCGTGCCGGTGCCCGACACGGTCGCCGTTACGGTGAAGGTCGTGGTGCCGCCCACGGGCAGATCGACCGTCACATTCAGGTTCCCGCTGCCGGACGCCGGACAGGCCGCGCCGCCGGCCGCGGCGCAGGCCCAGGTCACGCCGGTGAGTTGTGCCGGGAGGTTGTCCACGACGGTCGCGCCCGTGACCGCGTTCGGCCCGGCGTTGCTCGCGACGATCGTGTACGTGACCGTGCCGCCCTGGTTCACCGCGGTCACGCCGTCCGTCTTGGTGATCGCGAGGTCGGCGGTGGCGGTGATGACGGTGTTGTTGTCGGTCGCGCTGTTGTTCCCCGCCGGGTCATTGATGCCGACCGGGGCGGTGATGGTGGCCGTGTTGTTCAGCGTCCCCGTGCCGATGACCGTCGCCGTCGCGGTGAAGGTCGCCGCGCCGCCGGCGAGCAGGTCCACGGTCGCGTTCAGGTCGCCGCTGCCGGACGCCGGGCAGGCCGAGCCGGCCGTCGCGGCGCAGGTCCACGTGACGCCGGCGAGCCCGGCCGGGAACAGGTCGGTGACCGTCGCACCGGTCACCGCGCTGGGCCCGCCGTTGCTCGCGACGATCGTGTACGTGACCGTGCCGCCCTGGTTCACCGTGACCACGCCGTCGGTCTTGGTGATCGAGAGGTCGGCGGTGGCGGCGATGACGGTGTTGTTGTCCGTCGCGCTGTTGTTCCCCGCCGGGTCGTTCACCCCGACCGGCGCGGTGACGGTCGCCGTGTTGCTGATGGTGCCTGACCCCGCGGAGACGGTGCCGGTCGCGGTGAAGGTCGCGGTGCCACCGCTCAGGAGGTCGACGGTCGCGTTGAGGTTCCCGCTGCCGGAGGCCGGGCACACCGAGCCCGCCGACGCCGCGCAGGTCCAGGTGACGCCGCTCACCTGCGCGGGGAAGTTGTCCGTCACCGCCGCGCCCGTCACGGCACTCGGGCCCGCATTGCTCGCCACGATCGTCCAGGTGAGCGCCCCGCCCTGGTTCACGGCGGTGACGCCGTCGGTCTTGGTGATCGCCAGGTCGGCGGTCGGCGTGATGACGGTGTTGTTGTCCGTCGCACTGTTGTTGCCGGCCGGGTCGTTCGTGCCGCCCGGCGCGGTGATGGTGGCGGTATTGCTGATGGTGCCCGTGCCCGCCACGGTCGCCGTCGCGACGAAGGTGGCCGTGCCTCCGATGAGCAGGTCCACGGTCGCGTTGAGGTCGCCGCTGCCGGACGCCGGGCACACCGAGCCCGCCGAGGCGGTGCAGGTCCAGGTAACGCCGCTCAGCTGCGCCGGGAAGTTGTCCGTGACCGTGGCGCCGGTCACGGCGCTCGGCCCCGCATTGCCCGCGACGATCGTGTAGGTGACGGTGCCGCCCTGCGTCACCGCGGTCACCCCGTCCGTCTTGGTGATGGAAAGGTCCGCGCTGGCCGTGATGACCGTGTTGTTGTCCGTCGCGCTGTTGTTCCCGGGCGCATCCGTCACGCCGGCCGGGGCGGTGACGGTCGCCGTGTTGCTCAGCGTGCCGGTGCCGAGCACCGTCGCGGTCGCCGTGAAGGTCAGCGTGCCGCCGCTCAGGAGGTCGACGCTCGTGTTCAGGTCGCCGCTCCCCGACGCCGGGCACGCCGACCCCGCCGACGCGACGCAGGTCCACGCAACGGCCGAGAGCTGCGCCGGGAAGGCGTCCGTGACCGTCGCGCCAGTGACCGCACTCGGGCCCGCGTTCGTCACGACGAGCGTGTAGGTGACCGCGCCGCCCTGGTTCACCGACGTGACCCCGTCCGTCTTGGTGATCGCCAGGTCCGCGGTGCGCCCCACGGGCGCGCTCGCCGCCGCGCTGTTGTTCGACGGCTGCGGGTCACTGGTGGGGCTCGAGACCGTCGCGGTGTTCACCACGGGGTCCGCCCCCGCGTAGGTCGACGGCACCGCATACGTGGTGGTGATCGTCCGCGTCGCGCCCGGCGGCACCGTGCCCAGCGCGCAGGGGAAGGTCGAGGTGCAGTCGCCGGCGTTCGAGAGGAAGGCGAGGCCGGCGGGCGTCGGGTCGCTCACCGAGACGCTCGCCGCGTTCGACGGTCCCGCGTTCGAGACCGTGATCGTGTAGACGACGTTCGTGCCGGGCACGATCGTCGCCGGCCCGGTCTTCGTGACACTCACATCCGCGCTCGGCACCAGTGTGTTCACGTCGGTGTTGTTGGCCGACGTCGGATCGCTCACGCCAGGCGGCGGCGTGACCGTCGCCGCGTTCACCAGCGTGCCCGTTGCCGCCGGCGAGATGGTGCCGGTGGCGAGGAAGACCACGCTGCCGCCGCTCGCCAGGTTCACGGTCACCGCGAGGTCGCCGCTCCCCGAAGCCGGGCACGAGGAGCCGGCCGAGGCGGAGCAGGTCCAGGTGACGCCGGTGATCTCCGGCGGGAAGACGTCGGCCACCGTGGCGCCGTTCGCGGCGCTCGGGCCCGCATTGCTCGCAGTGATCGTGTACGTGATCGAGGCGCCGGGGACCGCGACCGCAGAACCGTCGGTCTTGGTGATCGAGAGGTCCGCGATCGGCGAGCCCACGGAAGTGGAGGCCATCGCGGTGTTGTTCCCTGCCGCGGGATCGGCCGTCGGGCTCGCAGCCGTCGCGGTGTTCACGATCGGGTCGGGCGTGGTGTAGCCCGGCGGCACGGAGAAGACCGTCGTGATCGTCCGCGTCGCGCCCGGCGTGAGCGTGCCCAGCGCGCAGGGGTAGGCGCCGGTGCAATCGCCCGCGTTGCTCACGAACAGGAGGCCGGCCGGTGTCGGGTCGGCGACACTCACGCTCACCGCGTCCGACGGTCCCGTGTTCGTCACGACCACCGTGTACGTGACGGTGGTGCCGGGCGTGACCGTGGCGGGTCCGGACTTGCTCACCGAGACGTCTGCGGACGGCACCAGCGGGTCGGCATCGGTCGCGCTGTTGTTGCCCGCCGGGTCGTTCAGCCCCAGCGGCGCCGCGGCGGTCGCCGTGTTGCTGATGGTGCCTGTCGCGCCGCTGGCCACCGTGCCGGTCGCGAGGAAGGTCAGCGTGCCCCCGTTCAAGAGGTTCACGCTCGCGTTGATGTTGCCGCTCCCCGAGGCCGGGCAGCTGGAGCCGCCCGACGCCGTGCAGGTCCAGGTCACGCCGGTGAGCACCGCCGGGAAGACGTCGGTGACGGTCGCGCCGGTGACCGCGCTCGGGCCCGCGTTCCCGACCGTGATGGCGTACGTCACCGGCAGACCCGGCACGACGCTCGCCGCACCGTTCGACTTGGTGATGCTCAGGTCGGCGGTCGGTGTGATGACGGTGTTGTTGTCCGTCGCGCTGTTGTTCGCCGGCGGGTCGTTCACGCCCGAGGGCGCGGTCACGGTCGCGGTGTTGTTGAGCGTGCCGGTGCCGGTCACGGTCCCGGTGGCCGTGAACGTCGCGGTGCCGCCGCTCGGCAGGTCGATGGTGGCGTTGATGTCGCCGCTGCCCGACGCGGGACAGACCGAACCCGCCGAGGCCGCGCAGGTCCAGGTGACACCGGT
>JAOUHR010000387.1 GCA_029884515.1 Gemmatimonadota bacterium | reverse complement strand
CCCGCGTGCGCCGAAGCCTGCCCCACCGGCGCGCGCGTGTTCGGGAACCTGCTCGACCCCGATTCCGAGATCCGGTGGGTGCTCGCGAACAAGAAGGTGTTCCGGCTCAAGGAGGACCTGCTGACCCATCCGCGGTTCTGGTACTTCACCGACTGAGGCTGACGTGCACCTGCGCCACTTCGCACTGAACGCGCTGCACTCGGCCACCACCGGTGGCCGGCGCTACCACGTCTGGATGGGGATCCTCACGGCCATCATGCTCGCGGGCGCGTACGCGTACTCCCTGCAGCTGCGCTACGGCCTCGGCGTCACCGGGATGAGCGACCACGTGAGTTGGGGCCTCTACATCTCCAACTTCACCTTCCTCGTCGGTCTGGCGGCCGCCGCCATGATGCTCGTGCTGCCCGCCTACATCCTGCAGGACGTGGACTTCGGCCGGGCCGTGCTCCTGGCGGAGGCGGTCGCCGTCGCCGCGCTGGTGATGTGCCTCTCGTTCGTGGTCGTCGACATCGGGAACCCGCTGGGCAGCTGGCACCTGATGCCGGGCATCGGCTACCTGAACTGGCCGCGCTCGCTCCTGGCGTGGGATGTCCTCGTGCTGAACGGCTACCTGGCGATCAACCTCGCCATCCCGTTCTACATCCTCTACAGCCACTACACCGGGCGGACGCCCGACAAGCAGAAGTACCTGCCGTGGATGTACGTCGCCGTGATGTGGGCGGTGAGCATCCACCTGGTGACGGCATTCCTGCTCGCGGGGCTCCCCGCCCGTCCGTTCTGGAACACGGCGCTGCTGGGGCCGCGGTTCCTCGCCTCGGCGTTCACGGCGGGGCCTGCATTCGTGATCCTGCTGCTCATCTTCATCCGCCGCGAGACGAAGTACGAGATCGCCGACGGCGCGTTCTCGAAGCTCGCGCTCGTCACGACCGTCGCCGCGCAGATCAACCTCGTGATGCTGGGGTCCGAGCTGTTCTACAAGTTCTACTCGCCCACCGAGCACGGGATCAACGCGCGCTACCTCTTCGTCGGCCTCGACGGGTTCGACGCGCTGGTGCCCTGGGTGTGGACCGCGATCGGCATGAACGTGGTCGCGACGGCCGTGCTCATGATCCATCCGCTGCGCAACAACCTGCGCGTGCTGCCGTTCGCGTGCGGCGCCCTCTTCGTGGCGATCTGGATCGAGAAGGGGATGGGGCTCGTGGTCCCGGGCTTCATCCCCTCGCCGCTCGGCGAGATCGTCGAGTACACGCCGAGCCTGGTCGAGGTGGGGGTCACCGCGGGCATCTGGGCCCTCGGGCTCTTCGTCCTCACGGTGCTCGTCCGCGTCGCCCTCCCGATCGAACTCGGCGAGGCGCGCAGCCCGCTGCTCGAGGAATCGCGCGACGCACCGATCGTCCGTCCCCGCACCCCCAGGCCCCGCCAGAAGGACGTGCGCATCGTCCGCACCCGCTGATGCCACGACCCCCCGCCGACCCGTCCGCACTTTCTCTCTCGAGGTGACGCACATGTCCCGACACATCCCGAACGACACTCGATATTCGATGGCCGCCATCGCGGCAGGCCTGATCGGCGGCGCCGGAGTGGCCGGCGCGCTCTTCCTCGTCGGCGCCCCACCCCCGCTGGTCGTCGTGCTCGGCCTCGGCACCGCCATGTTCCTGGCCGCGTCGATCAAGTACACCGACCAGTGGGAGCGCGCCGTGCTGATGCGGCTCGGCCGCTATCGCGGCCTCCGCGGGCCGGGGTACTTCACCGTGCTGCCGGTGTTCGACCGCATCGCGTACACCATCGACCAGCGCATCCGGACCACCGCGTTCGGGGCCGAGTCGTGCCTCACGCGCGACACCGTGCCGGTGAACGTGGACGCGATCGCCTTCTGGATCGTGCGCGACGCCGAGCGCGCCGCGCTCGAGGTGCAGGACTACGACGAGGCGGTGATCCTCTCCGCGCAGACCGCGCTCCGCGACGCCATCGGCAAGCACGACCTGGCGGAACTGATCCAGTCCCGCGTCGAGCTCGGGCACGGACTCAAGGAGGCGCTCGAGCAGAAGATGGAGAACTGGGGAATCCAGGTGCAGTCCGTCGAGATCCGCGACGTGATCATCCCCGCCGCGCTCGAGGACGCGATGTCCCGGCAGGCGCAGGCGGAACGGGAGCGGCAGGCCCGCATCATCCTCGGCACCGCCGAGGTGGAGATCGCCCACAAGTTCGTCGAGGCGGCCGACTCCTACCGCGACCACCCGGCGGCGATGAACCTGCGCGCGATGAACATGCTGTACGAGAGCATCGTCAAACGCGGGTCGCTGATGGTCGTGCCGTCGGGCCTGGCCGATTCGCTCAACGTGCCGTCGCTGATGGGCGTGGCGGGAGCAGCGGGGCTCGTGCCCAAGGGCAACGTGCTGAGCGCGGGAGACGAGGGGGGCACGACGCCCTGAGCGGCGTCGCGAAACGGACGGTCGACGACGACCGCTTCTCGCTCGTGTCTCGGGCGGAGCCTTCCCGCGGGGCCCGTCCGAGTACGCCGTCACGCTGATGCCGGCGCACATGGAGGGCTGAGGACAGTCTCCCGTCTCAGGCCCATCATGTATCGCGCCGCTCCTGGTGCCGTCGGCCTCCCTAGGCGATCGCGCTCCGGATCCCGGCACTGCCCTTGGCCGGGCCCGTCGAGCTGCGGCTGGCGCTCGGACAGCGTGGACGCGCCACGAATCCGCTCCCGCCTTACACAGATTCCCTGACGCCACGGAGGGGACATTCCCCCCTCCGCATGCTCCCCTTTCGTTGAGGATTGACCGTTGGAGATGGCTTCGTCCGGACGGGCGAACGGTTCTTGCCAGAAGCAGGACGAGCGCGGAAGCCGCCTGCGCGTCCTGCAAGAGCCGATGATCACACGTCGGAGGGCCTCGGAGCAGGTGGAGCGACGCGCGCACCGTCTTCGTGAGTGGCT
>JAOUHR010000038.1 GCA_029884515.1 Gemmatimonadota bacterium | reverse complement strand
CGAGCCCGCGGACGTCATCGTGCTCGACGGCATCCTGCTGCTGGTGGACGGGCGCGTCCGGAAGGCGTGCGACGTGAAGGTGTTCGTGGACACCGACGCCGACATCCGCCTCATCCGCCGCATCCGCCGCGACATGGCGGTGCGCGGACGTCCGCTCGAGGAGATCCTCGACCAGTACCTCCACACGGTGCAGCCGATGCACCTGCAGTTCGTCGAGCCCAGCAAGCGCTACGCCGACCTGATCATCCCGCGCGGCGGCGAGAACACCGTCGCCATCGACCTCCTCCTCGCCTCCATCGTGCGGCGCCTGCGCGTGGAGGTCGCGTGACGGCCGCCCCCGGCGTCGGCGCCCGCGTCCTCGTCGTGGACGACGAGCCGGACATCGTCGCCCTGGTCGTCTACCACCTCGCCAAGGCGGGCTTCCGCGTCTCCTCGGCGACCACGGGCAACGACGCACTGCAGATCGCCGCGCGCGACCGGCCCGCGCTCATCGTGCTCGACCTGATGCTCCCGGGCCTCTCGGGGTTCGACGTGCTGCAGCGGCTCCGCGAGGACGAACGGACGGCCAAGGTCGCCGTGCTCATGCTGACCGCGCGCAAGGACGAGCCGGACCGGATCCGCGGCCTCCAGCTCGGCGCGGACGACTACCTCACCAAGCCGTTCAGCCCGCAGGAGCTCGTGCTCCGCGTCTCGGCCATCCTGCGGCGCATCGCGGGATCCGACGACGCATCCGAGGTGCTGCGCATCGGGCCGCTGGAGATCGACCGCACCGCGCACGTGGTGACCGTGAAGGGCCACGAGGTGGAGCTCACGCCCACCGAGTTCAAGCTGCTGCTCATCCTCGCGGAGCGCCGCGGGCGCGTGCAGGCGCGCGCCCACCTGCTCGAGACCGTCTGGGAAGCCGCGCCCGACATCCAGACGCGGACGGTGGACATGCACATCCAGCGGTTGCGCACCAAGCTGCACCCGGCGGGCGACCTGATCGAGACCGTGCGCGGTTTCGGCTACCGGCTCAAGGCCGCGGACAGCGACGCCGCGTGAGACTCACCCAGCGCCTGCTGCTCGGCGCGTTCCTCGTCGTCGGGTTCCTGGCGCTCTTCATCGTGGTCATGGTGGACCGGCAGCTCGGTGAACGGCTGCGCGCCGACGCGACCGCGTCGCTCACGCAGGAGGCCGAGCTCGCCGGCGTGCTCTGGCACCGCGATCCCCTGCAGCCGGACTCGGTGGCCGACCGCGTGGGCGGGGCGCTCCACCGGCGCGTGACCCTCATCCGCACCGACGGCACGGTGGTGGGCGACGCGGAGTTCGACGGCGACGCGCTCGCCGCCCTGCAGAATCACGCGCTCCGCCCCGAGGTGGCCGAGGCGCTGGCGGGACGGGTGGGCACCTCGCGCCGGCCCTCGCCCTCCACCGGCACCGACCAGGTGTACGTCGCGGTCCCCGTGCCTCCGCTCGGCGTCGCGCGCGTGTCGGAACCGACGGAGGGACTCGATGCGACCATCAGCGCGGGCCGGCGCGAGGTGCTCTTCGGCGCCGTGGTCGCCCTCCTCGGATCGCTCCTGATCGCCTTCCTGTTCGCGCGAGCGGTCTCCCGCCCGGTGGAGGAACTGCGTGACGTGGCGCAGGCGCTCGCCGACGGCGATCTCACGCGGCGGCCGACGCTCCACGCGCCCGGAGAGGTCGGCGAACTCGCCAAGGCCTTGCGCTCGCTCGCCGAGCAACTCTCGACGCGGCTGCACGCACTGGAGGCGGACGAGGCCCTGCTCTCGCAGCTCATCGAGTCCCGGAACGAGGCCGTCATCGCCGTGGACACCGCGCAGCGCGTGGTCCGGATGAACGAGACGGCACGTCATCTCCTCGATGTCGCCGAACCCCTCCCCTTCCCGGTGGACCTCCTGCCGCGCGACGTGGCGCTGCGCGACGCGCTGCTCGCGGCCTTCGACGGCGAGAGCACGGAGGGAGCCGAGGTCGTGATCGGCGGGCGCACGCTCAACGTCACTGCCCGTCCCCTCGAGGACGGCGGTGCGGTGCTCGCCCTCTTCGACCTCACGCGCGTGCGCCGGCTCGAGGCAGTGCGCCGCGACTTCGTCGCCAACGTCTCGCACGAGCTGCGCACGCCGCTCACGGTCATCGGCGGCTTCGCCGAGACGCTGCAAGCTGAGGACGTCTCGCTCGCGGACCGGCGGCAGTTCGCGCACCGGATCCTCGGCCACACGCTGCGGATGCAGCGCATCGTGGACGACCTGCTCGACCTCTCGCGCATCGAGTCGGGCGGCTGGGTGCCCAATCCGGAGCCGATCGACCTCAATACGATGGCGAGCGAGGTCCTCGCCGGCGCACACGACGCGGCCGAGGAGAAGGGACTCGCCCTCGAGCGGGCGATCGCCGCCGAGGCGGACACCGTCTACGCCGACGCCACGGCCCTCCGCCAGATCCTCGGCAACCTGGTGGACAACGCCGTGCGACACACGGCCACGGGGCGCGTGGTGCTCTTCTCGGAGCGCGAGGCGCGCGGCTGTCGTGTGGGGGTGCGCGACACCGGCACGGGGATCGCCACGGCGCACCTGCCGCGGATCTTCGAACGCTTCTACCGCGTGGACCCGGGACGCTCGCGCGACCATGGCGGCACGGGACTCGGGCTCTCGATCGTGAAGCACCTCGTGGAGGCGCACGGCGGGCGCGTGCGCGCCGAGAGCGCCCCCGGGACCGGGACGACGATCAGCGCGCTCTTCCCCGACGCCCCGGGATAGACCCGGCCGATCGCCTCGGCGCGTCGCGTCGCGAGAAGGCGCGAGGCGGCGCGTTGCCCTCGCGCGGCGGCCGGTACAAGTTCCTCCGGTTCGCCGACGGCCTGCAACCACGTGAAGGAGGACGCGATGACCGCGACGCGCGCGAGCGAGGGCCCCTACCGCGCCGCCCGCGACGATCGCACCCTCCGCATCGCCGCGGTGGACATCGGGTCGAACTCCATCCGCCAGATCGTCGCCGACGTCTTCCCGGACGGCGAGATCCGCATCGTGGACGAGATGAAGGCGGCGCCGCGGCTGGGCGCCGGGGTCTCCGAGACCGGCGCGCTCGACGAGCGGCACATGGACGAGGCGGTGGACGCCCTGGCCCGTATGGCCACGCTCGCCCGCCAGATCGGCGCCAAGCGGATCGAAGTGGTCGCCACGAGTGCCGTGCGTGACGCCTCCAACGGCGCGGCCTTCCTCACCCGCGTGCGCAAGGAGACGGGCCTCAAGGCCCGCGTGCTCGTCGGCAAGGAGGAGGCCCGGCTCGCCTTCCGCTCGGCCCTCGCGCATTTCGAGCTCGGCGCCGGCCGCTCGGTGGTGATGGACATCGGCGGTGGTTCGCTCGAGATCGCGCTCGCCGCCGAAGGCCTCGTCGAACGGCTCATCACCTTCCCCTTCGGGGCCATCCGGATGACGGAGCGCTTCCTCACGGACCGCCCCGCCGAGAAGGGGGTGCGCAAGCTGCGGAAGCATGTGCGCGCGGCGCTCAGCAAGTCGATCCCCGTGCGCGACTGGCGCGGTGCCGAGGTGATCGGCTCCGGCGGCACCTTCACCAACCTCGCGGGCATGTACCTCGCGCGGCAGGGGATCAAGGTGCGCAGCGTGCACGGCACGCGGATCCCGCGCGCGGAGGTGGAGCACATCCTCGAGCAGCTCACCTCGATGACCGTGGAGGAGCGGCTCGGCGTGCCCGGCCTGAACGCCGGCCGCGCCGACATCATCGTCGCGGGCCTCGCGGTGGCCGCCGAGGTGCTGGCCCGGATCGAGCCGCGCGAGCTCGCCGCCTCGGCGTTCGGCATCCGCGAGGGGATGCTCCTCGAGTCGGCGCACGTGAAGCCGGTGATCGCCGACCCCGGCGAGGCGCGGGCCCGCTCCGTGCTCGCCTTCGCCGAACGATGCCACTTCGAGGTGCCGCACGCGAAGCAGGTGCAGACGCTCGCCCTCCAGCTGTTCGACTCGATCGGGGCACGTCTCGGCTGCGATCCCGCCGACCGCCAGACTCTCTCCGACGCGGCGCTGCTCCACGACGTGGGCTACCACATCAACTACGAGCGCCACCACAAGCACTCGTTCCACCTCATCCAGCACGCCGACCTGCTCGGCATCGCGCCCGACGAACAGATCGTGATCGCGCACGTGGCCCGCTACCACCGGGGGACTGCCCCGAAGCGCAAGCACGAGCTCTGGTGGTCGCTCGACAAGGACACGCGCGAGCGCATCCGGCGCCTGAGCGCGATCCTGCGCGTGGCCGACGGCTTCGACCGCGGACACGCCAGCGCCGTGGAGCACATCAAGGTGCGCTGGCTCGAGCGCGCCGTGCGGCTCACCCCCGAGCCGCGCCGCGCGAACGCGACGATGCGCCTCGAGCTCTGGGGCGCGAACCGCAAGGCCGGCCTGCTCGCGGAGCTCGCGGGGAAGCCGGTGGAGATCGTCGCGCCCGACGGCAAGGTCGTGCAGGACGACGAGGGGTGAGCGAGGCAGCACGATGACCGCGGCCATGGGGATCCGCATCGCGCTCCTCTCCGACGTGCACGCCAACCTGCACGCGCTCGACGCCGTGCTCGCCCACATGGACGCGCATGCCGGCATCGCCGCCCGCTACCACCTCGGCGACCTGGTCGGCTACTCGGCCTTTCCCAACGAGGTCGTCGCGCGGCTGGGGGAGGCGGGGATCGCCGGCGTCGCGGGGAACTACGACACCACCATCGCGCACGGCGACGCCCACTGCGGGTGCCGCGCCGACACGCCGGAGCAGGAGGCGCTCGCCCATCTCTCCTTCACGTGGACCGGCGAGCGCGTGACCGCCGCGACGAGGCGCGCGCTCGCCGCGCTCCCCTTCCGGATGGACGTGCGGCCGCTCGGCGGGCACGTGGCCGGGCCGACGCTCCGGCTCATGCACGCCACGCCGGTCAACAACCTCGTCTACGTCACCGAGGACCGGTCCGACGATTTCCTGCGCAAGATGGCGGCGCAGGCGCACGCCGCACCCGGCGACGTGATCGCGTTCGGCCACACGCACAAGCCCTGGACGCGCGCGGTGGACGACATCCTGTACGTGAACACCGGCTCGGTGGGCCGCCCGAAGGATGGCGACCCACGCGCCGCATATGTGGTGATCGCGTTCGGGGCCGGCGCGCCGCGCGCCGAGATCGTGCGCGTGCCCTACGACGTGATGGCGGCGAAGGCGGCGCTCGAGGAGGGCGGCCTGCCCGGGGCCTTCGGGTTGGTGTTGGAGAGCGGGCTGGCCTGAACGGGGAAGACCCCGCTCTCCCGGCTCGCGCCCCACGAGTCGCGGAGCAGCATGCGGTGCGTCGCCCGCTCGCCGTGCTCGCCGGGGTCCCGCTGCACGTAGCTCCCGTCCGGCTGGAGGTCCCACGCCTGGCGGTTGTCGCCGAGGCAGACCTCGAGGATCCCCAGCAGGCGCTGCTGGAGCTCCGGCTTGTCCACCGGCGCGACGACCTCCACGCGGCGGTCGAAGTTGCGCGGCATCCAGTCCGCGGAGCCGAAGTAGTACTCGGGCTTGCCGTCGTTGCCGAACATCCAGATGCGCGAGTGCTCGAGGAACCGCCCGATGATGCTGATCACGCGGATCCTGTCCGAGAGCCCCCAGACGCCGGGGCGCAGGCAGCAGACCCCCCGGACGATGAGGTCCACCTCGACACCCGCCGTGGACGCACGGTAGAGCGCGTCGATGCAGTCGGCATCCACCAGCGAGTTCATCTTCGCGATGATCCGCCCCGGGCGCCCCGCCATCGCGTGCGCCGTCTCGCGGTCGATGAGCGCCAGCACGCGCTCGCGCATGTTGAGCGGGGCGACCAGCAGGCGCCGGTAGTCCGCGCGCCGCGAGTAGCCGGTGAGCGAGTTGAAGAGGTCGCTGATGTCCGCGCCGATGGCCTCGTCGCAGGTGAGGAGGCCGATGTCCGTGTAGATGCGGGCCGTGCGCGTGTTGTAGTTGCCGGTGCCCACGTGCACGTAGCGCCGGATCCCCTCGGGCTCCTTGCGGACGACGAGCGCCGTCTTGGTGTGGGTCTTGAGCCCGGGGAGGCCGTAGACCACGTGCACCCCGAACGATTCGAGCGTGCGCGCCCAGGCGATGTTGTTCACCTCGTCGAACCGTGCCTGCAGCTCCACCAGCACCGCCACCTGCTTCCCGCGCTGGGCGGCCTGCGTGAGCGCCTGCACGATGGCGCCGTCACCCGAGGTGCGGTAGAGCGTCATCTTGATCGCCAGCACGTGCTCGTCGCGCGCCGCACTCTCGATGAAGGTCTCCACCGACGCGCCGAACGAGTCGAACGGGTGGTGCACGAGGACGTCGTTCTCGCGGATCACCTCGAAGATCGAGCGGTTCGCGTCGCGCAGCTCGGCCGGCACCACGGCGATGAGCGGCGCGTCGTGGTGCTCCGGGAGGTCGATCGCGCTCAGCGAGAGGAGGTCGCCCATGTCGAGCAGGGGGCCGGGCTCGAGGATCTCGCGGTCGGTGAGCGGCGCCATCTCGGGCGCCTCGCTCGCCCGCAGCTCCTCGAGCAGGAGTTCGCGCAGGTGCGCCGGCATGCCGCTCTGCACCTCCACCCGCACCACCTCGCCGAAGCGGCGCTGGAAGAGCTGCTCCTCGATCGTGGCGAGCAGGTCCTCCGGCTCCTCCGTGTGGGAGATCTCGAGGTCGGAGTAGCGCGTGAGCCGGAAGAGGTGGCTGCCGAGGATCTCCATGCCGGGGAAGAGTGCGTCGAGCCGCTCGCTGATGAGCGCCTCGAGCGGCACGAACGAGTTGGGACGCCCGGTCGGCACCCAGCGCGGCAGGCTCTTCGGCACCTTCACGCGCGCGAAGCGCACGTCGCCGAGCTCGGGGTCGCGCAGCTCGACCGCCAGCGAGAGCGAGAGGTTCGAGATGTACGGGAAGGGGTGTCCGGGATCCACCGCCAGCGGCGTCAGCACCGGGTACACCTGCCCCTCGAAGAAGGCGTCGAGCCGCTCGCGCTCGTCCGGCTCGAGCTCGTGCACACCCAGCAGGCGCACGCCGATCTCGCGCAGTTCGGGGAGGAGCACGTCGTGGAGGCAATGGCGCGCGCGCTCCACCAGCGCCCGCACCCGCTCGTCGATGAGGGTGAGCTGCTCGGCCGGCGTCAGCCCGTCCGGCGGCGCCTGGAGCACGCCGGCCGAGAGCTGCCGGCGGAGGCCCGCCACGCGCACCATGTAGAACTCGTCGAGGTTCGACGCGAAGATCGCGATGAACTTGAGCCGCTCGAGCAGCGGCGTCCGCTCGTCCTCCGCCTCGTGCAGCACGCGCGAGTCGAACTCGAGCCACGAGAGCTCGCGGTTGAGGAAGGCCGGGTTCTTGGAGACGAGGGGATGCACGGCGTCAGCCCCGCGCCGCGGCGATGATCCAGTACGACGCACCGGCCACCGCGGCCGCGGCCGGGATCGTGACGACCCACGCCCAGACCATGCGCGAGGCGAGCCCCCAGCGCACGGCGGAGAGGCGGTGCGACGCCCCGACACCGATCACGGCACCGGAGATCGTGTGCGTGGTGCTCACCGGGATGCCGAGCCAGGTGGCGAGGAAGATCGCCGAGGCGCCTCCCGTCTCGGCGCAGAACCCGCCGATGGGCTTGAGCCTGGTCACGCGTGAGCCGAGGGTGTGCACGATCCGCCAGCCGCCCATCAGCGTGCCCATCGCGATCGCGAAGTGCGCGCCGAGCTTCACCCAGAACGGGATCTCGTCGCCGTTCGTGAGATGGAAGTGGCGCAGGAAGCCCGTCTCGTCCACGAAGTACGCCTGGCCCGCCACCAGGAGCGAGACGATGATGCCCATCGTCTTCTGCGCGTCATTGGCGCCGTGCGAGAGCGAGAAGAGGGCCGAGCTGGCGATCTGCATGCCGCGGAAGAGGGGCTCCACCGCCGCCCGCCGCGCCTTCCGGAAGGCCCAGCTGCTCGCCACCATCAGCCCCCAGCCGGCGGCCATGCCGATCATCGGCGAGAGCACGATGAAGACCAGCGTCTTGGTCCATCCCGCGGCGATGATCGCCCCGAACCCCGCCTTGGTGATGGCCGCGCCGGCGTACCCGCCGATCAGCGCGTGCGACGAGCTCGACGGGATGCCGTACCACCAGGTGATGAGGTTCCAGACGATCGCGCCGATGAGGGCCGCCAGGATCACGTCCGGGTTCACGACCGCGATGTCGATCATCCCCTTCCCGATCGTCTTCGCCACCCGCGTCTCGAAGATGAAGAGCGCGATGAAGTTGAACGAGGCGGCCCAGAGCACCGCCGTGAGCGGGCTGAGCACCCGCGTCCCCACGATCGTCGCGATGGAATTCGCGCTGTCGTGGAAGCCGTTGATGTAGTCGAAGAGGAACGCGACCGCGATGATCGCGAGGATGTACCAGACCACGGGTCAGGAGTTCTTGAGGGAGATGCTCTCGAGCACGTTCGCGACGTCCTCGCACTCATCCACCGCGTGCTCGAGGTTGTCGTAGATCTCCTTCCACTTGATCACCTCGAGCGGGTCCGGCCTGCCCGCGAAGAGGGTCGCGATCGCCTTCGAATAGAGCGCGTCGGCCCGCTCCTCCAGCTCCTTCACCTGGCGCGCCGCCTTGTGCACCGCGGTCGGCGTGCGGATGTCCTTCACGCCGAGCGCGATCGCCTCGGCGCATTCCAGCAGCACCTGCGTGAGCGCATTCGCCGACTCGCGACGTTCGGCGATCTGGAACATCGAGGCGCGCCGGGCGGTGCCATCCATCAGGTCCACCACGTTGTCGAGCCGGTGCGCCAGCAGGTGGATGTCCTCCCGGTCGAGTGGCGTGATGAATGACCGGTCGATGCGCTGCATGATGTCATAGGTGATGGCATCCGCGGCGTGCTCCTCGGCCTTGATCCTGACCGTCAACTCCTCGAGCCGCTGGGGCTCGTTGAAGAGGTCACGCAAGAGTGCGGCGGCGTTCTTGAGGCGGACGGAGAGCTGGTCGAAGAGGCCGAAGAAGCCTTCGTCCTTGGGCAGGAAGCGCACGGGTGGCGGGGGGCAAGGTGGCGGAGCCGCGCTCGGGAGTTCCCGCCGGGCGGGAAGTCACGGTCCGAGGTGTGGGCCGTAAAGATACCCGCCGTTCCGGAGGAGTGGCAAACTCCATGGGACGAGAATCCACGCGTAAGCGGCGCTCAGTCCGTCACGTGCAAGAGCCCACGCTGCAAGAGGATAGCGCGTCTGCGCGCGACCAGCTCGGGGTTCTCGAAGGCGCGGATGAGCAGCGCACCGGCCACGAATCCGCCGATGTGGGCCCAGACCGCGACGCCACCGGTGATTTGCGCCGCACCGGAGAGCTGGGGGAGACCCTCCAGCAGCTGCAGCGAGAACCAGTAGAGGAGCACCACCCAGGCCGGCCAGGGCACCACGAAGACGAAGAACAGCATCCGGACGCGGACCCTCGGATACAGCACCAGGTAGGCGCCCATGATCCCCGAGATCGCCCCTGACGCCCCCACGGTCGGGATCGGAGATGCAGGGGAGACCGCCACGTGGGCCGCCGCCGCGACGAGTCCGCAGATGAGGTAGAACGCCAGGAACCGCCCCCGCCCCATCACGTCCTCGATGTTGTTGCCGAACACCCAGAGGAAGAGGGCGTTCGATCCGACGTGAAGCCAGCCCCCATGCAGGAACATCGAGATCACCGGCGTCGCCCAGTTGATCGGTTCGTGGTCCACCACGCACACGAGCCCGCGCGCGATCGGGACTCCGGCGCCGAGCGGTGCCAGGCGCGTGAGTTCGCCCGGTACCATTCCGAGATTGCAGACGCTCTTGACGAGCACGATCGGGTCGAATCCGCCGCCCTGCACGAGGAGCCAGCCGCTGCCCATCGCCGCCAGGATCAGGATGGTCATGATCGCCGGCCGGACCGTCGGATTGTCGTCGCTGAGCGGGATCATCTGTCTCGTTGTCGGTGCTGCACTTAAGCCGTCTCCCAAGCCGTGCCATTTTGGCGGGAATCGCTGGCCCCACCCTTGCTTCCTCAGGTCAGCACAGGAGCAGGTCCGCCCCGTTGTTCATGCGGCGACGACCCCACTTCCAGCGCAAGATATCCCTTCGAGGTAACGAATGGCAGACAAAGTGATCGGCATCGACCTGGGCACGACGAACTCGGTTGTCGCGGTGATGGAAGGCGGCGACCCCGTCGTCATCCCGAACGCCGAGGGCGGGCGCACCACGCCCTCCGTGGTCGGCTTCAGCAAGGACGGCGAGCGCCTCGTGGGGCAGATCGCCAAGCGGCAGGCCGTGACGAACCCGACCAACACCGTCTTCTCGATCAAGCGGTTCATGGGCCGGCGGGTCGATGAAGTGTCGGAAGAAATGAAGATGGTGCCGTACCGCGTCGTGCGCGCCGGCAATGCCGACGCACGGGTGACGGCAAACGGCAAGGAGTACTCGCCGCCCGAGATCTCCGCGATGATTCTGCAGAAGCTCCGGCAGGCTGCGGAAGAGT
>JAOUHR010000386.1 GCA_029884515.1 Gemmatimonadota bacterium | reverse complement strand
TTCGTGGGCGGTGCATCGCGATTCGTGGGCCTTACATCGCGATTCGAGGGCGGTGCATCGAGGCTCTTTCGCGGTGCGTCTTGGCTTGAGAGGTCCCTCTACTAATTACATGTCAAAAAACGGTCGATTCTCATTAAGACACTTTGGCCGGCCGTACTGGCAGGCGCACCTTGCGTCGAGCTACAACGGGTGAAGTCGGCGTCGTGGCGCGACCTGTGAGCGTGGACTAAGCCAAAGGGCCGCAACACCTTGACCGCGACCGTTCCCAGCCGACTAGCGGACACGATCGTGCGCATTCCCGCTCAGGATCGCTCGCGAAAATTCCTTCGGAATCTCGATTCCGCGACGTCGTTTCGTGCATCGCGGCGACGCCCCGCTCGTGGTGACGGGGTCGTGGTTTCGAGTCCGTCCCCCGTCGATGCACGCACGCCCCGCCCTTCGATCGAAGGGCGGGGCGCGTGCCGTCAAAGGTCGGACTGGCGGCCGGCTGCTGACCTCGGCGTGCCTGCCGTGCTCCTCTCCGCGATGCGCCCTGGACTACGGAGAGGGAGCCACCTCAGCGCCTGGGACGGACAAGGCCACCGACGGCGCGAACGCCTGCACGGCGACCTTGGTCACGTACATCGCCGTCGGGATGGCGGTCCCCGCCCCGACGATCAGGACGTTGCCGATGACGAGGGGGAGCGACCACCGGTTGACGAGTGCGCGGCTCTTCGTCCCGATGACGACCGCGATCGCCGCTGCGTCGATGGCGAGGAGGGTGATCGCACAGGTCCAGAAGACGAGCGGACCGGCGCGCTCGAGCCAGTGCACGAGCGAGTCGAACATGGGCGGCTCCGGAAGGTGTGCACGAACAAGGGGGGCACTTTCCGTCCCTGCCTATGTACGGCCCGCGGCTGCCGCTGTCCAGCGATGCCCGCGCCCGTCGGTAACTTTGAGGCACGATGACCGCCCGCCCTTGGATCCTCGCCGAGCAGCCGCTCCCCGCCGTGCGCGCCGCGGGCTACCAGGTGGCCGTGCTTCCCTGGGGTGCCACCGAGGCGCACAACCTCCACCTGCCGTACGGCACCGATACGATCGAGTGCGACGCGCTCGCGGCCGAGTCGGCCCGGCGCGCGTGGCAGCGCGGCGCGCGCGTCGCGGTGCTTCCCACCGTGCCGTTCGGCGTGAACACGATGCAGCTCGACATCCCGTTCACGCTCAACATGAATCCCTCCACGCAGCTCGCGCTCCTGGGCGACCTCGTGGCCGCGCTCGAGGGGCAGGGCGTGCGGAAGCTGCTGGTCTTCAACGGGCACGGCGGGAACGACTTCAAGGCGATCATCCGCGAGCTGCAGCCGCGCACGCGCATCTTCCTCTGCACGCTCAACTGGTGGCAGGTCATCGGCGGGGCGGCGTACTTCACCGACCTCGGCGACCACGCGGGCGAGCTCGAGACGAGCGTGATGCAGCAGATCGCGCCGGCGCTCGTGCGGCCGCTCGACGAGGCCGGCGCGGGGCGCGCCCGTCCCTGGCGCATCACGGCGTTCCGCGAAGGGTGGGCGTGGGCGCCCCGCCAGTGGAGCAAGGTCACGGACGACACCGGGATCGGCGATCCGCGCGCGGCCACCGCCGATCGCGGTGCGCGCTTCACCGACGCGGTGTGCGAGCGGATCGCGGGTTTCCTCGTGGATCTCGCCGCCGCCGACCTCAACGACCTCTACGATTCGACCACAGGCACTCAGACCAACAAGGGATGACCGTCATGTCGCTCGCTCGCTCCCCGCGCTTCCCCGTGCTCATCGTGTTCCTGCTGGTGGTCGACGGCGCGCTGCGACTCGGTGCGCAATCGCCGGCGGCGCGCGCCGACACTGCTCCGGTGGCGAGCTCGCCGGGCGCCCCCGTCGACGCGCGCCTTCTCTCCGCACTCTCGTGGCGCAACCTCGGCCCCTTCCGCGCCGGCCGCGTGGCCGGCGTCTCGGGCGCGATCGGCCAGCCGGGGGTGTTCTACGCGGGCTACCCCGCGGGCGGTCTCTGGAAGACGACGAACGCCGGACAGAGCTGGACGCCGATCTTCGACGCGATCCGCAGTGTCTCCTCGATCGGGTCCGTCGAGGTCGCGCCGAGCGACCCGAACGTGATCTACGTGGGCACGGGCGACATGATCACGGCGACGACGATCGACCGCGGCGACGGCCTTTACAAGTCCGTGGACGCGGGCCGCACGTGGACGCACCTGGGGATGGAGCGCACGCGGCACATCCCGTCCATCAGTGCGGACCCGCGCGACGCGAACACCGTGCTCCTCGCCGCGCAGGGCGATCCCTTCACGAAGAACGATGTGCGCGGCGTCTTCCGCAGCACCGACGGCGGCCGCACCTGGGCGCGCACCCTCTTCGTGGATGACGAGACCGGCGCGCAGAAGCTCGCGCGCGCGCACGACCGGCCCGACGTGGTGTTCGCGACCACGGTGAAGCACTACGTGCCCGCCGACTACGAGCAGGAGAAGCTGCGGTCGTGGCAGTTCGGCCTCCGCCCCCGCCCGCAGGGCGACACGAGTCCCACCGGCTCGGCGCTCTTCAAGTCCACGGACGGCGGCGTGACCTGGCGCGAGGTCGCCGGCGGCGGGCTCCCGCGCCTCGTGGGCAAGGTGGGCGTGGCGGTGGCGATGCACACCAACGCGCAGCGCGTCTTCCTCGTGACCAACGACGCGCTCCTGCGCTCCGACGATGGCGGCGCCACCTGGCGCCAGATGGCCGCCGACGACCAGCGGATCCGGAACGGGCAGGGCGGCTACAGTTCCGGCGTGTTCGTGAGTCCGTCGAATCCCGATGTCGTCTACACGATCGCCACGGCCGCGTACCGCTCGACGGACGGCGGCCAGACCTTCACCGGCCTCAAGGGCGCGCCCGGCGGCGACGATCCGCAGCAGTGGTGGATCGACCCCACCGACGGCGACCGGATGATCATGGGCCT
>JAOUHR010000037.1 GCA_029884515.1 Gemmatimonadota bacterium | reverse complement strand
CCTACGACGAACCCTTCACCAGCGTGAACGTCGGTTCCCTGCGCGAACTGCGTGACGGACGCGTGGTCGTCGCGGACCCGCGGGACAAGATCGTGCAGCTGGTGGACTTCCGGGCGAACCGCGGCGCGAAGATCGGCCGTGAGGGCAGTGGCCCCGCCGAGTTCGGCCTGCCGATGCGCCTCTTCACGGCAGCGGCGGACACCAGCCTGCTCTTCGACCCCGTGAACTCGCGCTACCTGGTGATCGGCCCGGACGGGAAGCCGGTGACGACGTTCCGCGTGGAGCTCACGCCGGCGCAGGCGAGCCCCGGGGGAGGCATGATCCGGATGGGGATGGACATCCCGCGCACCGCGGACGCGCGCGGCCGCCTCTACTTCGAGAGCGCGGGCTTCACGATGGGTCCCGATGGCCCGCGTACCGCCGACTCGGCGGCCATCATGCGCTACGACCGAGGCACGCAGAAGCTCGACACGCTCGGCTGGGTCGCCCTGCCGAAGAACAACACGTCGGGCTCCGCGAGCTCGGGCAACGTGCAGCTCCGGATCGGCATGGCCAATCCGCTCACGCCGCGCGACGAATGGGCGGTGTTCCCCGACGGTCGCGTGGCGATCGTCCGCTCGCCCGGCTATCGCGTGGACTGGGTGCTGGCGAATGGTACGAAGCAGAGTTCGGCGCCGATCAAGTACGTCGCGCTCCGGATGGGCGCGGCGGACAGGAAGGAAGAGGAGGCGCTGCGGAACAAGGGACGGATGAACCAGATGTCGATGATGGTGACCAGCGGCCCGAACGGGATGCAGCGGAGCGCGCAGATGGGGCCGCCGCCGGGCGCGCCGCCGCTCGAGCCGCTCACCGACTGGCCGGAGGTGAAGCCGCCATTCCGTTCCGGACCGTCGAACGTGGTCGCGCGGCCCAACGGCGAACTCTGGGTGCGGCGCACGGAGGCCGCGGGTGCGAAGGGCACGCTGTACGACGTGATCGACGCAAAGGGTGCCGTGACGTACCAGGTGCGGATCGGTGAGGGGCTCGCGCTGGCCGGGTTCGGGAATGGGACGGTGTACACGACCAAGGCCGACTCGGACGACCTGCTCTATCTGCAGCGGCACCGGATGCCGTAGTACTGCAGATGGGAGATGGCAGATGGGAGGGGGGCGCCGGGACTGCCGGCGCCCCTCTCTCCCTTCCAGGCTCTTGTTCCCATTAGCTCTTCGTTAAGCGCCTTGACGGTGTCCCGTCGCGCTCCCATCTACGGGCATGCAATTGCGGATCCTCCCTCATCTCTCGATCGGCGTGGCGCTCCTCACCGGACTGGGGTGCGCGGGTGCGCCCGCAGAGGGCCCGGACGTCATGCGCACCGACTCGGCCGGCGTGCGGATCGTATCGTCGGGCGCCGAGGACCGGGAGCTGCCGTGGCGCTTCGACTCCGTGGGCGTGCTCACGGACTCGGCCGGCGAGCCCTACCTCTTCACGGCGATGACGCGACGACGGGTGCTCGTCGACCGCGCGGGGCGTACCTACGTGCTCACGCCCGATCCCGCGTTCCTGCGATTCGACCGCGAGGGCCGGTTCGACCGGACCATCGGGCGCAGGGGGCAGGGCCCCGGCGAGTTCGAGTTCCCCTTCACCGTCGGCGCGCAGGGCGATACGCTGGTGGTGAAGGACGGCTCCAAGCGCGCACTCGTGCGGTTCTCGTCGAGCCTCGACCCCGTGGCGGACCGCCGGCTCGAGGGCGCGCTCGCGCGCGCGGGGTTCATCGAGTTCCGCTCGGGCGGCCTCTGGTTCTCGCAGCAGCTCGTAACCGACTCGCTGCGGGGGATCGAGCTCCGCGCCGACACGGTCGGTGGCGCGCCGTTGCATCGCCTGATCGCGTCGCCGGGGAAGCCGGTGCGTTTCGGGTGCATCGGGATGCCGAGCGCGACCCCGATCTTCGAGCCCACCATTCACTGGGCCGCGAGCGGGCCGCGCATCGTCGTGAACGAGCAGCCGGACTACGCGCTATGGATGTATGAGGGGGGGCGCCTGATCGCGATCGTCCGCCGTCCCCTCGCGCCTCGCGTGCCGACGGCGGACGACGTGCGTGCACTCTACCCGGATGGGTTCGTGATCCGCTTCGGCGGCGCGCGTCCCGACTGTGAGGTGCCCGCTGACGAGCTCGTCGCCAAGCAGGGCCTCGCCGCCGCGTTGCCGCTGGTGAACGACGTGCAGTACTTCTCCGACGGGATGATCTGGGCACAGCGGTCGCTCGAATCCGGGAAGACCGGGGTATTCGACGTGTTCGGATCCGATGGTGCCTATCTCGGGACCGTGCGGGGGATGCAGATGCCGGTGGCGCGCTTCCCGAATGGCGATCTGCTCGTGCCTCGCGAGGACGCGGAGACGGGCGGGATCGTCCTCACGCGATTGCGCGTCAAGCGATGATCTCGCTCGGACCGTGGTCGGGAAGCGGGTTCGCGCACGAGCGACGGGGCAACCCTTCGCCTCGCCGCGCGGGTCCAAAGTGTCCTAGGTTCAGGCCGACCGACCCCACTCCCGCTCGATGACCCTCCCCTCCCGCGCCCTCTTCCTCGTTGTCGCCATCGCGACGCTCACCGCCTGCGATAAGGCCGTCGCCGGAGACGGTGGCAGCGACGGCACCGACGCGGATTCGGCGAATGCCAGCGGCGCGTCGTCGTCCGTGAGCCTCCCCGTCGTCGCCGAGCCGGTCACCGAGGGCGACCTCGTCCTCTCGGTGAACACCACGGGCCAGGTGCGCTCCGACGCCGAGGGCCGCCTCCGCGCGGAGGTCGGCGGAGCGGTGGAGAAGGTGACCGTCCGCCCCGGCGACCATGTGCGGAAGGGCCAGGTGCTGGTGGAACTCGATCCGCGCCCCTTCGACCTCGCCGTGCAGGAGGCGCAGGTCGCGGTGGACCTCGCCGAGCTGCAGCACCAGGACAACTATCTCCCCGACTCCGCCGCGACCGGCAAGATGCCGAGCAAGATGCGCATGGATGCCTCGGTCACGCGCTCGGGCCTCGCGGCGGCGCGCGTGCGACTCGAGAAGGCGAAGCTCGACCAGGAACGGGCGACGATCATCGCACCCTTCGACGGCGTGGTCGATCGCGTGCTCATCGTCGCGGGCGACCGGATCAGCGCGGGGCAGGAGATCACCACGGTCGTGGACCTGCAGAACCTGCGGATCGAGGCGGCGGTGCTCGAGCACGACCTGCCACTCATCAAGGTGGGCGGCGAGGCGGTGATCACGAGCGCGGCGCTCGCGGGACAGTCCTTCAATGGAAGGGTCGTCGCGGTGCTCCCGCTGGTGGACAGCACCACGCGCGCGGGACGCGTCTTCGTGCGCACACGCGGGAACGGCGCGCTCCGCCCGGGGATGTATGCGGACGTGCGGCTCGAGGCGCAGCGGCTCCCGAACCGTCGCCTCGTCCCGACGCGCGGGATCATCGAGCGTGACGGACGGCCCCTCGTCTTCGTGATCCGGAACGGCCGCGCGCAGTGGACCTACATCCTCCCCGGCCGCTCCAACGGGCGCGTGACGGAGGTGCTCCCCGACTCGGTCTCGGGCGTGATCCCGCTGAACGTCGGCGACGAGGTGATCGTGCAGGGACACCTCACGCTGACGCACGACGCGCCGGTGCGCGTGGTGGCCGCGCGCGAGCAGAATCCCGGCGCGCCAGACTGATCGCCCGCTGACCGACGCGGACCGATGTCGATCACCTCCTCCGCGGTCCGTCGTCCGGTGACGACGGTGGCAGCGACGCTCGCCATCGTCCTGCTCGGCAGCGTCTCGCTCTCGCGCCTCCCCGTCACGCTCCTCCCTGACGTCACGCTCCCCGTGCTGACGATCCGCACGACCTACCCGGGCGCGGCGGCCGAGGAGGTCTCGCGGTTCGTGGCGGAGCCGATCGAGACGGCGATCGCGGCGACGCCGGGGATCGTCGAGCTGCGCTCGGTGAGCCGGAATGGCGAGGCGGTGACCACGGCGCGCTTCGCCTGGGGCACGGAGATGCAGACCACCGTACTCACCGTGCGCGAGCGGCTCGACCAGGCGCGCTCACGATTGCCGGACGACGCGGCGCGCCCGACGCTCCTCACGAGCGACCCCGGCGAACGGCCGATCGCGGTGGTGGGCCTCACGGGCCTGAACGACCTCCGCCTACTCGGCCGCACCGCGACCGACGTGCACGCGCGGCGACTCGAGCAGATCGCGGGCGTGGCGAGCGTCGCGGTCACCGGCGCGCCGGAGGACGAGATCCGCATCGAGGTGGACCCCGGGAAGATGCGCGCCCTCGGGCTCTCCACCGACGACGTGTCCCTCGCGGTGCAGGCCGCGAACGCGAACGGCGCGGGGGGCACGATCCGCCGCGGGCAGTTCCGCTTCTCGGTGCGCGCGATGACGGAGTTCCGCGCGCTCGACGAGATCGCTGACACGCCCATCGGCCCCGTGCGCGCCGGGTACCGGCTGCGCGACATCGCGACGATCACCTCGACCATCGCCGAGCCGCGGACCCTCACGCAGCTCGACGGCGGCGCGGCGGTGGGGCTCGTCGTGTACAAGGACGCCGGCTCCAACACCGTCGCCGTGACGTCGCGCATGCGGGAGGTGATCGACGAGCTGCAGCAGGAGTTCCCCGACATCCGGATGCACGTCGTCGCGGCGCAGGCCGACTTCGTGGTGGATGCGCTCTCCAACCTCGGGCAGGAGATCGTGATCGGGGGGCTCCTCTCCCTCGCGATGATCCTCGTCTTCCTCCGCGACTGGCGCTCCAGCCTCGCCATCGCGGCGATCCTCCCGCTCTCGGTGCTCGTCGCGCTCGTCTTCCTGCAGCTCTTCGACGTGACGGTGAACGTCCTCTCGCTCGGCGGCCTCGCACTCGGCGTGGGCCTCCTCGTGGACAACGCGATCGTCGTGGCCGACACCGCGGGCCGACGACGGGAGGAGACCGGCGAGTCCACGCACGAGGCCGCGATCGAGGCGACGGACGAGGTCGCGGGGCCGCTCATCGCCGGCACGCTCACCACGCTGCTCGTGTTCGGGCCGATCGTCTTCGTGAAGGGCCTCGCGGCCGCGCTCTTCCGCGACCTCTCGCTCGCGGTGGTCCTCTCGGTGGGCGGCTCGCTCGTGCTCGCGCTCACGCTCATGCCGGTGATGATCGTCGGGCGCCGGGGTGCCAAGCCGGCGGCGCCGCGCGAGCCGAAGGAGTGGGAGAAGCGGCTGGATGCGTTCGGCGAACGGAGCGCCGAGATCTATGAACGAGGGATGGAGTGGGCGCTCCGCAGCCCGCGCGCGATGCTCGGCGTCGGCGTCGGGATGGTGCTCGTGATGGTCCTCGCGGTCTGGCGCCTCCCGAAGGAGATCCTCCCGCAGGTGGATGAAGGGCTCGTGGTCGCGGCGCTCCAGTTGCCGGAGGGGACGGCGATCGAGGAGACCACGCGGCAGGCCGCGCGCATCGAGGCCGCCGCCGCCGCGCTCGGCTCGCGCGGCACCTATTCGCGCATCGGCATCGCCACCGACGAGGAGGTGCTCGCCGGCGCGCAGCCCGGCACGTCGGCCACGGGGCAGCTGCTCGTCCCCGTGCCCGACGGGATGGATGCCGCCGACTTCGCGGACAGTCTGCGCGCGGCGGTCCCCGACCTCGCCAACGGCGCGCTCTCCCTCGACCTCGCAGGCCAGTCGGAGTTCGGCTCGCTGATCGGGCGCGAAGGACGGCTCGTGCGCGTGGAGGTGAGCGCGCGGAACCTCGCCGAGTCGCGGCTCTGGGCGGACTCGGTGCGCCTGCGCCTCGCCACGCTCGCCACGCTCACCGACGTGCGCGACGCGTTCAGCACCACGCAGCCGCAGATCGAGCTGGAACTCGAGCGCACGCGGCTGGCAGAGCGCGGGATCTCGGTGCAGGCGGTGCAGCGCGCGCTGCAGGGCGGCCTGGGGGGCGTGAAGGCGAGCGAGCTGCGCGAGACCGACCGCCGCACGCCGATCCGCGTGCGCTTCGCCGGCAACCTGAACGAGGACCTGCTCACCGCACTCGCCACGCCGGTGAATGGCGTGCCGCTCAGCCAACTGGTGAGCTGGAAGGAGGTGCGCGCGCCCATCGAGGTGGTGCGCGTGAATCAGCGGCCGGTGAGCGTGGTGGAGGCGCTGATCGAGCGTGGCGGCACTTCGCGCGCGACCACCGATGTGCAAAAGGAGCTGGACCAGCTCCTTCCCCCGGCCGGTCTCACGTGGGTGGTCACCGGCGCCGACCTCGAGCAGCAGCGCACCACGGAGCAGCTGGCGCTCGTCGCCGTGCTCTCGGTGGCGCTGGTCTTCCTCGTGCTCGCCGGCGAGTTCGCCTCGTTCACGATCCCGCTCGTGGTGATGATCACGGTGCCCCTCGCCGCCGCCGGCGGCTTCATCCTGCTCTGGATGATGGGCCAGAGCATCAATGCGGTCTCGCTCATCGGCATCGTGGTGATGATCGGCATGGCCGACAACGAGGCGGTGGTGAAGCTCGACGCCATCCAGCGCTTCCGCGAGCTCGGCCACTCGCTGCACGAGTCGATCCTTCTCGGCGGCCGGCAGCGCCTGCGCGCGATCACGATGACGAGCCTCACCACGATCTTCGGCGTGCTCCCCCTGGCATTCGGCTTCGGCAGCGGCGGTGCGCTCTACCAGCCCCTCGCGGCCGCCGTGATCGGCGGCGCGATCTCGGCGCAGGTCGTCACCTTCTTCCTGCTCCCCGTGGCGTACCGGCAGATGGAGGAGCGGCGCGAGCGGAAGGCGGCCGCACGGGCGGCGGCGACCGCGTCCGCCGAGCCGGCGCGCGCATGATCCGCTGGGCGGTCTCCCGGCCGGCGGTGGTCTGGGCGATCACCTTCACCGTGCTCCTCGGCGGCGCGGTGAGCTTCACCAGGCTCGCACTCGCGACCTCCACCTCGGTGGAGCTCCCGCGCCTGCGCATCACGTCCGGGTGGCCGGGCGCGAGCTCGGAGCTGGTGGAGATGTACATCTCCTCACCCATCGAGGCGGCAGCGCAGAGCGTGCGCGGCGTGCGGAAGACGAGCAGCGAGTCGCGCGACGGGATCGCGAGCCTCACCATCGAGCTGGACCCCAAGGCCGACGTGCAGCTCACGCGCCTCGCGATCCTGGAGCGGCTCGAGCTCCTGCGCCCTGACTTCCCCATCGGCGTGACGCCGCCGGTGGTGGGGAACTTCGTCCCCGAGGCGCTCGAGGAGCCGCCGCTGATGCGCGTGCTCCTCTCAGGTCCCTACACGCCGGGCGCGCTGCAGCGCATCGCCGACGAGCAGATCACGCCGCGCGTGAGCGCGGTGGCCGGCGTGGCGGGAGTGGGGATCGGCGGCGGCACCGACTTCGGCGCGACGGTCTCGTACGATGCGAGCCTGCTCCGGCAGCTCGGCATCTCCCCGCTCGCGCTCAGCCAGGCGATCGCCGAGTCGCGCGTGGTGCAGGCGCTGGGCGCCGAGCGGATCGGGGCGAGCAAGCGCGAGGTGGTGCTGCGCGACCAGCCGAACGCCCTTGCGGACCTCGAGGGGCTCCCGATCCGCGGCCGCGGCAACCAGGTGTTCCGCCTGGGCCAGCTCGCACAGGTGCGCTCGGACGAGGACTCGCGCGGCCAATTCTTCCGCGTGAACGGGAACACGGCGCTCTCCTTCACCGTGACGCGCGAGGCGAGCTCCGACGCGATCAAGACGGCCGCCGCGGTGCGCAACGCACTCAAGGAATTGGTGGTCGCGCTGCCGCCGGGTCTCAAATACCGCATCACCGCCGACGACTCGATCGAACTCAGCCGCCAGCTGACCGACCTCGTGAAGCGCGGCGCGATCGCCTTCCTCGCGGTGATGCTCCTGCTCGCGATCACGCTCCGGAACGTGCGCGCAGTGGCGCTCGTGATGGGGAGCGCCGCGATCGCGATCGCGGGCACCGCCCTCGGGCTCTACCTGCTCGAGATCCCGGCGAACATGCTCACCCTCGCCGGGCTCGGCATGGGGATCGGCGTGCTGGTGCAGAACGGGCTGGTGATCGTCGAGCGCCTGCGCGCTGCGCCGGACACCGCGGAGGGCCGCGCCGAGGTCGCGCAGCGGATGATGCCCGCGGTGATCGGCGCGACGCTCACGACGGCGGTGGTGCTCTTCCCCTTCCTCTACCTGCAGGGAAATGCACGCGCGGCGTTCTTCCCCTTCGCGGCGGCGTTCACGCTCGCACTCTTCTGTTCGGTGCTCTCCGCGCTGCTCATGGTGCCCGCCCTCGCGGCGGGGCACGGGCTGCGCGAGACGCACTGGCCGCGCGCGCAGCGCGCCTACGGGTGGGCGCTCAAGAAGACGCTGCGTTGGCGCTGGGTGACGATCGTGCTCACGGTCGCCTCCGTGGGGGGCCTCACCTACGCGTTCGTGAAGAAGGTGCCGCGCTTCTCGTTCGGCGGGTTCGGCAGCCAGCGCACCTCGATCCAGGTGTCGATCAACTTCCCGCGCGGCTCCGATCCCGAGAGCGTGGACGAGGCGATGCGGGCGATGGAGTCGGTGGTCGTCGGGCGGCGCGGTGTGGAGGAGGTCATCGCGCAGTCGCGCGGCGGCTTCGGCGCCGGGATGCTCGTGACCTTCACCCGCGCCGAGGACATGGGCGCGGTGCCGCTGCAGCTGCAGGAGGAGCTCACCGCGCGCGCGGTCTACATCGGCGGCGCCTCGATCGGCGTGTACGGCCAGGGGAACGCCTTCAACTCCGGGGGCGGCATCGGCACGATGAGCACCTTCCGCATCCGCGTGCTCGGCTACAGCTACGCCGCCGTGGCGCAGCTGGCCGAGGACATCCGTGGCCGGCTCGAGCAGGTGACGCGCGTGCGGAACCCGGTGGTGACGAGCGGGAGCTTCTTCGGCGGCGACCGCGCCTATGCCGTCACACTCGAGCCGAATCGTGACGCGCTCGCGCGCTATGGCGTGACGGCCGCGCAGTTCAGCGCCGCGGTGCAGCGCGAGGTGCGCGGCGCGGTGGGCGGCCAGCGGCTCGAGATCGGCGGCGAGGAGATCCCCGTCTCCGTGAAGGCGCGCGGCGCGCGCGAGCGCTCGCTCGACGAGTTGCGCGAGGCGCTCATCCCCACGGCGTTCGGCTCCACGGTGCGCATCGGCGACCTCTCCGCGGTCGCCGAGCGCGAGGAGCTGAGTGCGATCACGCGCGAGGACCAACAGTACCTGCGCGTGGTGGCGTACGAGTTCCGAGGCCCCACGCGGCTCGCGAACCGCACGCACGACGCGTTCATGGCGAGCATCAGCGTGCCGCCGGGCTTCAGCGTGCAGGACGCGAGCCAGTACTTCCGCGAGCAGGACACGAGCCAGCAGGGGCTCTGGCTGGTGTTCGCGATCGGCGTGGCGCTGGTGATCCTCTCGGTGGCGATGGTGTTCGACTCGGCGTGGGGCGCGGCGATGGTCTTCCTCTCGCTCCCCATCGCGCTGGCCGGCGTGATGGCAGCCTTCTGGTGGGCGGGCGCCTCGTTCACGCGCGAGGCGGCAGTGGGCGTGATCCTCGTGGTGGGGCTCGCGGTGAACCAGAGCATCCTGCTGGTGGACGCGGCGCTCGAGCGGCGACGCGCCTCCGCGAACGGACGCCTCGTCGCGGGCCGCGTGCTCCGCGCCGCGCTCGACCGCTCGGGGATGATCATGATGGTGACGCTCAGCACGCTGGCGTCGCTCATCCCGCTCGCGGTGGGCACGGGGTCCGACACGCTCTTCGGGGCGATCGCGCTCGCGACGGCGGGCGGCACGCTCGCCGGCACCGTGGGCGCGATGCTGGTGCTGCCGGCGCTGCTGGCGGGGCGGCGACGGCGGACCTAAGCTCCCCCGGAGACCGTCGGCCGCATCGCGCGGAGGCGCGCCGCATCGCGGCGGTTCACGCAGGTTCGAACCGCGCCGCACCCGTCGCACACCCCGGAGACCCCTGATGCACCGAGTCGCCCGTTCCCTCCTGCCACTCGTCGCGCTCTTCACGCTCGCGACCTGCGCCGTCGCCCAGGAGCGCGCCGTGCCGACCACGGTGGTGGTCATCGTCCGCCACGCCGAGAAGGCCGCCGAACCCGCCGCCGACCCTCCGCTCACCGCGGTGGGCGTGGAGCGCGCGCGGGCCCTCGCCGCGCTGCTCGCCGACGCGAAGGTCAGCGTGGTGATGCACACGCCCACCACGCGCACACGCGAGACGGCGCGTCCGGTGGCGGAGCAGTTCGGGCTGTCGCCGATCGTACTGCCGCTCGGCCCGTCCGAGATCCACCCGGCGGCCGTGGCGGAGGCGATCCGCCAGTACCCGGGCCGGACCATCGTCGTGGTGGGCCACTCGAACACGATCATGCGCTACATCGAGGCGCTCGGCGGCCCCCTCCGCCCGAACCTCTGTGACCACCAGTACGACGGCCTCTACACGCTCATCCTGGACGGGACCTCCGTGCGGCTTGTGGAAGCCCGCTATGGACCCCCGAACCCCCCCCGGACAGCCCCTTGCGCGACCATGACTCCGGGCCCCTGAGAAGGGCCC
>JAOUHR010000385.1 GCA_029884515.1 Gemmatimonadota bacterium | reverse complement strand
CGCGAGCTGGAGCTCGTGGTACAACCAGTCCACCGAGCAGCTCTACCACATCGCCGCCGACAACTCGTTCCCGTACTGGATCTACACCACGCAGCAGGATGCCGGCGCGATCCGCACGCGGGTGCGCGGGAACTACGGCGCGGTCACGATCTTCGACTGGAACTCGGTGAACGGCTGGGAGTGGGGGACGATCCTCCCCGACCCGCTCGACCCGAACACGGTGTACGCGAGCGGGGGCGGGATCGTGAAGATCATGTACCCGAGCGAGCAGTGGATCAACGTGAGCCCGGCGGTGGACCCCGCGGCCGGCGCGCGCGCGACGAACTCGCAGCCCCTCGTCTGGGCGCCGTGGAACCAGCGGCAGCTCATCGCCGGGCTCAACTACCTCGTGACGACGACGGACGGCGGTGCGACCTGGAAGCGGATGAGTCCCGAACTCGGCATCCCCAAGGGCCTCGACTCGGCGACCGCCACGAACACGCCCGGTGGCCGCGGGGCGGTCGAGGCGATCGCGGCGTCGCACGTGCGCCCGGGCCTCATCTGGGCGGGGACGAACAACGGGCTCGTCCACGTCACGCGCGACACGGGGCGCACCTGGAGCGACGTCAGCATCCCCGGACTCGCGGTGCCGCGGCGTTCGCTCGTCTCCTCCATCGAGGCATCGTACCACGCCGCGGGCACCGCGTACGTGGCGATCGAGGCGCTCCGCACGGGGGACCGCGGACCCCACCTCTATAGAACGCGCGACTACGGCGGGAGCTGGACGGAGATCGTCACCGGCCTGCCGACCGACGAGCCGAGCGGGAGCGTGACGCGCGTGCTGCGTGCGGACCCGGTGCGCCAAGGGCTCCTCTTCACCGGCACGGAGAGCGGCGTGCACGTCTCGTTCGACGACGGCGACCACTGGCAGCCGCTCACGAACGACATGCCCAACACGAACCACCGCGACATGTTCATCAAGGGGAACGACCTCGTCGTCGGCACCTACGGGCGCGGGATCTGGGTGCTCGACGACATCTCCATGCTCCGGCAGGTGACGCCGGCGATCGCGGCGGAGCCCGCGCACCTCTTCGCGCCCGGCGAGGCCGTGCGCATGCGCCGCAACGTGAACGCCGACACGCCGCTGCCGCCCGAGATCCCGCACGCCGCCAATCCGCTCCCCGGCGTGATCATCGACTACTGGCTCGGCGCCGTGCCCTCCGGCGAGATCACGCTCGACGTGCTCGACGCGACGGGCACCCTGATCCGGCACCTCTCGAGCACGCCGGCTCCACAGCCGCCGGAGGCGGCGCGCCCACCGGCTCCGAACTACTGGGTGGCGCCGCCCTTCGCGCTGCCCGCGACGGTCGGCGCGCACCGCGTGCACTGGGACCTTCGGCACGATGCGCCGGCGTCGCTCTCGCACGGCTTCGAGATCAACGCGAACCCGGGGCTCACGCCGGTCTCACCCGAGGGCGCGCTGGCGCTCCCCGGCACCTACACGCTGCGGCTCACCGTGGATGGCCGGCGTTACACGAGCACGGCGACCGTGCGGAACGACCCGCGTTCACGTGCGACGGTCGCCGCGCTGCGCGCCCAGCACGACCTCCTGATGGGGATCACGGCCGGGATGCAACGCTCGTTCGACGGGCACCAGCGCGTCGTGACGTTGCGAGGTGCAGCGGTCGCCGCGGCCAAGGACGCGCCGGCCGATGTCACGGCCGCGGCGGCGGCACTCGTGGCCGGACTCGATTCACTCGGGGCGGACCCGGGCGGACGCGGCGCGGCCGGCCTGACGTTCCGGGGCCTGAACGGTGCCCTCGCCGGGCAGCTCGGCGCGCAGGAGAATGCGGACTTCGCGCCCACACCCGCGATGCGGGCGGCGTATGCCAGGAGCAACGCCGACATGGCCGCGATCGAGGCGCGATTGTCCGTGCTCGTGGCGGCACGCCTCGAACCCCTGAACGCGGCACTCGTGCGTTCCGGGCGGGCGGCGATCCGATGACCACGTCGCCGATCCCCCCGTCCAGCCCGGGACGCTCGATGCCCGGACCCGGCCTCCTCGGCCTCGGGTTCGTCACCAACTTCTTCGACGCCCTGGGCATCGGGTCGTACGCCACCACCACGAGCGTGCTCAAGCTCGGCCGGATCATCGACGACGTGCACATCCCCGGCACCCTGAACATCGGGCACCTGCTCCCCGTGGTGCTGGAGGCCGGGCTCTTCCTCAGCGTAATCGAGGTGCAGCTCGTCACGCTGGTCTCGATGATCGTGGCGGGCGGCCTCGGCGCCTGGTTCGGCGCCGGGGTGGTGGTCCGCTGGCCGCGGCGCGCGGTGCAGCGCGGGATGGCCATCGCGCTGGTGTTCACCGCCATCGTCATCACGCTGCGCCAGCTCGGCGTCTTCCCGCAGGGTGGCGACGCGATCGGCCTCACCGGCCTCGCGCTCGTCGTCGCCGTGCTCGCGAACGCGTTCATCGGGTCGCTCATGTCGCTGGGCATCGGCAACTACGCGCCGTGCATGGCCGTGATCTACTCGCTGGGGATGAGCCCGCGGGTCGCGTTCCCGATCATGGCCGGCTCTGCCGTGCTCATGATGCCGGCCGCCGCATTCCGGTTCTGGAAGTCCGGTCGCTTCGATCGCCGCACGGCGCTCGGCCTCACCATCGGCGGGATCCCGGGCGTCCTCATCGCGGTCTACCTCGTCAAGGAGCTCCCGGTGAAGTACCTGCTCTGGATGGTGGTCGGTGTGCTGGTGTACACGTCCGCCGCCCTCTGGTCCTCGTCGAAGGTCGACGCGCCGGCGGCCGCATGAGGATCACCGGCATCCGGATGTACCAGGTGGACCTCCCGCTGCACGAGGGGAGCTACAAGTGGTCGGGCGGCAACTCCGTCTCGGTGTTCGACTCGACCGTCGTCGCCGTCGACACGGACGAAGGCGTCACGGGGTGGGGCGAGGTCTGTCCACTCGGGCCCGCGTACCTCCC
>JAOUHR010000384.1 GCA_029884515.1 Gemmatimonadota bacterium | reverse complement strand
CTCCGGACGCGGCAGCACCTCGCCGAGGAGTCGGACGAGGCTGTAGAGACCCGCGGTGACCGCGAGCACCCCCACGATCCGGACGCGCCGCCATCCGGGCGCGCGGGAGATCGCGAACGCGGTGACGATGGCCCCCGACTGCAGGGCCAGCGTGACGATGGAGAGCGCGGAGATCGCGTTCACGGCACCGAGGTCCTCATGGGCGCGCGTTCGGCTGTACGGCCGCGGGCAGGCGCAGGCGGAGCACCGCGCCGCCTCCGCGGGCGTTCTCGAGCTCGAGCCGGCCGCCGTGGGCGTCCACGATGCCGCGCACCACGAAGAGACCGAGCCCCGAGCCGCCGTTGGCGACCCGCGTGCTCACGAACGGTTCGCCGAGCCGGGGCATGAGCTGCGGCGGGAACCCCGGACCGTTGTCGCGAACCTCGATCACCGCGTCGCCCGTCTCGCCGGCGAACGTGTGCACCTCGATCGCCGGGGCCCGGCCCTCGATCCCCTCGAGCGCCAGCGACGCATTCACGAGCGCGTTCACCACGGCCTGCACCAGCTTCCCCTCGTCCGCGAGCACGCGCGGCACGGGATCGAGGCGCGGCCGCACTGCGGGCAGGTCGCGCAGCCGCGGCCCCGCCACCCGCAGTGCGGAGAGCACGACGTCGCGCGGGTCGATCGGTTCGAGGCGCGGAGGTGCCGCCTGCGAATAGGCCCGGAGCCCGTCCACGATCCGTCCGATGCGATCAGCCGCCTCGAACGACTGGGCGAGCGCCTCCGTGGACGCGGGTGACGCGTCGCGCAGGTGATGGTCCCGAAGCTCCTCGAGACTGAGTGTGAGCGACTGGAGCGGGTTATTGATCTCGTGCCCGACTCCGCCGGCGATCCGGCCGAGCGCCGCGAAGCGTTCCTGGGCCGCCAGCGCCTCCCGTGCGGCGTCCCGTTCGTGCGTCGCCGTGCGCACCTCGACCGTGAGTCGCGTCGAGAGGTCGGCCAGCCGGTGCGCGTCGTCGATGAACCACCGCAGGAGCTGCGCCGTCACCGGAACCACGAGCCCGAGGTAGCCCAGCTCGGCGAGGTAGATGAACTGGAACCACCCGGCGGCGACGGCGGCCTCCTCGAGACCGCACAGCATGAAGAACGCGAAGCCGACGACGATCGGCCTCGCGCCCGGAACGCCACGGCGCGCGTGGCGCACCTGCTGCACCAGGCAGACGAAGAGCGTCGAGAGGATCACCGCGACGGCGAACACGCCGGGCGTCGCCAGTGGTGCGCTGCCGAAGGTCACGCCCAGCCACGGCACCGAGACGGTGTTCAGCGTGCCCCACTCGACCGCCCTCCCGGAGAGCGCGACGAGTGCCGCAAGCGCGATGTTGCCGATCGCGAGCCGCCGGACCCAACGGGGCAGCGTGCGCCACGAGCCGCGCTCGTCCGCGAACGAGTACCAGACCCAGGCCGAGACGTGCGCCGCGGCGACCACGAGGTTGATGCTGGTGTTGAGGCCGCTCGTGGTCGGGGTGCGGGTGACGAGGCCCAGGGCGAGGTCCATGAGGCTGTACGCGCCGGCGGTGAGCGCCAGCGCGCCGAGGATCCGCGCCCGCCGCCATCCCGGTGCGCGTGCGATCGCGAACGCGGTGACGGCCGCGCCCGTCTGCAGGGAGAGCGTGAAGAGCGAGAGCCCCAGGACGATGTCCACGCCACAATGTAGTTGCGCCGCGGGAGGGGAACGCCATCTTCCCCTGCCATGTCCTATGCCGCCATCACGGGTTGGGGCGCGTGCATGCCGCCCGCCGTGCTCAGCAACGATGACCTCTCCACCTTCCTCGACACGTCCGACGAGTGGATCACCACCCGCACGGGCATGAAGGAGCGCCGGGTGTCCCACGTCTCGGCGATCGAGATGTCCACGGTCGCGTCGCAGCGGGCGCTCGCCTGCGCCGGCCTCGACCCCGCCGACGTCGACCTGGTCATCTACGGAGGGACGAGCAACGACGAGCTCTGCCCCAACAGCTCGTCCGGCGTGCAGCTCGCGCTCGGCGCCACGAATGCCGCCGCGATGGACCTCAACACGGCGTGCACCAGTTTCTGCTACGGCCTCGCGACGGCAACGGCGATGATCCGCACCGGGATGATCCGGAACGCCGTGGTGATCGGCGTCGAGCTGATCAGCCGGTACATGGACTGGAGCAACCGGAACGTCGCCGTGCTCTTCGGCGACGGCGCGGCGGCCGTGGTGCTGCAGGCCACGGAGGCGGAGGAGGGCGTGGTGGGCAGCGTCCTCGGCTGCGACGTCGAGGCGCGCGAGACGCTGCGGGTGCGCGGGTTCGGCTGCGCCTACGCGGGCCAGGGCATCACCTTCGGCGACACGCTGTGGGACTTCGACGGGCAGGTGATCTTCAAGCGTGCCGTGAGGGCGATGTCCGAGGCCTCGACCCGGGTGCTTGCGGAGCGGGGCGTCAAGGCCGATGATGTCGGCTTGGTCGTCCCGCACCAGGCGAACCTCCGGATCATCGAGAGCGTGGCGCAGCACGCCGGCATCCCGATGGAGAAGGTGATCGTCACGGTGCAGAAGTACGGCAACATGAGTGCGGCGACGGTACCGGTCGCGCTGGTCGAGGCGTTGGAGACGGGGCGCGTGCAGCCGGGAAGCTGGGTGCTGATGCCGGCGTTCGGGGGCGGACTCACCTACTGCTCGCTGCTCGTGAAGTGGGGCACGCGTGTCACGCCGCTCGGCAAGAGCGACGCCGCGCTCCCCCCGTGCGAGAAGACCGCACTCGAGATGGTCAACGTGATCCGGGCGGGCCAGGACCCGCACGGCCGATCGCTCAAGGGTCTGATGGCGCCGACGTTGGTGGAGGCGCGACTCGCGAAGTGAGGATCGCCGCCGGCCGCCGTGCGCCGGATGCCAGAGGCTTGCAGTCGCTCGGGTCGCGTGGCACGCGCGACCGGGCGGTGGGTCGATCGGCCCGCCGCCGCGAACCCTCA
>JAOUHR010000383.1 GCA_029884515.1 Gemmatimonadota bacterium | reverse complement strand
GCGGCGGGAACGCCTGCGCCCACGACTCCTCCGCCACAGCCGTGACGGAGTACTCGCTCCACGCACCACCGGGGTTCCTCCTCCTCGAGGACGGGACCCTTTTTCTCGGCCGCCTCCACGCGCCGCTCACGGCGCCCGCCGTCGCGGAGGTGGTGTTCACCACCGGGATGAGCGGCTACCAGGAGACGTTCACCGACCCCTCGTTCCGGGGCCAGATCGTGGTGATGACGTCGCCGATGATCGGCAACTACGGCGTGAACTCCGAGGATCCGGAGTCGTCGGCGCCGCAGGTGGCCGGTGTGGTGGTGCGGGAGCTCTCCCTGCCATACTCGAACTGGCGGGCCGAGGAAGGACTCGGACCGTGGCTGGAGCGCTCGGAAGTACCTGTCCTGTCAGAAGTTGACACGCGACGTCTAACTCGGCACTTGAGGACCGCCGGCGTCATGCGCGGACTCATCGGCGCGGGCACCACACCGACCGACGCGCATCGCGCCACGCTCACCGCCTGCCCCTCGATGGCCGGGCTCGACCTGGCCTCGCGCGTGTCCACCAAGACGCGGTACGAGTGGGGCGACGCGAAGGCGCCCGTGCACATCGTCGCCTTCGACTACGGCATCAAGCGGAACATCCTGCGCATGTTCGAAGCGCGGGGCTGCCGCGTGACAGTCGTCCCCTCGACGACCTCGGCGAAGGAGGTGCTCGCGGAGCAGCCGGACGGTGTGTTCCTCTCGAACGGGCCGGGCGATCCGGAGGCGGTGGCGTACGCACCGGCGGCGATCCGCCAGATCGCTGATGCCGGCGTTCCGGTGTTCGGCATCTGCCTCGGCCACCAACTGCTCGGCATCACCTTCGGCGGTCGCACGACGAAGCTCCCGTACGGCCATCGCGGTGGGAACCATCCCGTGAAGGACCTGGCATCGGGAGAGGTGCTCATCACCAGCCAGAACCACGGGTTCGCGGTGGAAGGCAACGCCGAGGGCATCCCCGGGGCCCCGGACCTCGAGGTCACGCACCTCAACCTGAACGACGGCACGGTGGAGGGGCTCCGGCACCGCTCGTTGCCGGTGTTCGGCGTGCAGTATCACCCGGAGGCGGCCCCCGGTCCCCACGATGCCGTGCCACATTTCGACGAGTTCCTCGCGGCCGTCACGGGTCACGCAACCGCTTGACACACAACAGCTAACGTCCTAGACTGGACGCACTTACGAGCCCGGACCGCGCCAACTCCTTCCCATGTCCATGACCAAAGCTGATCTCGTGGAACGCGTCACGGAGTCCATCTCCCGGACCTCGGGACCGATGATCTCCAAGAAGGACTGCGCCCGGGTGGTGGACGCCTTCCTCGACGCGATCAAGGAAGCGCTCAAGGAGCAGAAGAACATCGAGGTCCGTGGCTTCGGCACCTTCAAGATCCGCAACCGGAAGACGCGGATGGCGCGCAATCCGCGCACCGGCGAGCCGGTGGAGGTCTCCGCTCGGCCCGTGCCCGTGTTCAAGCCCAGCAAGGAGTTACGGACGCTGGTGGCCGACCTGGAGATGCAAGAGGGGAACTGACCCTGTGATGGAGGCGGGCGTGGAACCGAGGCGGCGATGCGAGGAACCACGCTCGCATCGCCGTCGCGCTTCGCGGCCGGCACGCGGCACACCCCTTAGATTCGAGCCATGGCCGTGACCGTCCTCCTCTTCGCCTCCTGGGCCGACGCACTGGGTTCCCGCCTGACGTTGGACCTGCCCCCGGATGCCCGGGTGCGCGACGTGCTGCGGACGCTGGATGAGCGCGCCGGTGGAGCGGGCCTGCCAACACCCATGGTGGCCGTGAACCAGCGCTACGCGAGGCCCGACACCCCGGTCCGCGAATCCGACGAGATCGCCATCATCCCGCCCGTGGCCGGAGGCTGACGGCGTTGCGCACCGCGATCGTCGACCGGGTGCTCGACCCGACCGCGCTCCTCGCCGAGGTCGCGTCGCCGGATTCGGGCGCGAGCACGCTGTTCGTCGGCACGGTGCGGCGCCTGCACGAGGGTCGCGAGGTGACCGGCATCGACTACAGCGCGTACCGGCCGATGGCGGAACGGGAACTCGCGGACGTCGTGGCCGAGGCGTGCGAGCGCTATGGCACCGCGCACCTCGTGGTCGAGCACCGCCTGGGCACGCTCGGCCTCGGCGAAGCGAGCATCGTGATCGCGGTGAGCCACGCGCGACGGGCTTCGGCCATGGGCGCGCAGAAGTTCGTGATCGAGCAGGTGAAGGCGCGGGTGCCGATCTGGAAGCGCGAGCACTACGCCGACGGGTCGCGCGAGTGGGTGGATCCCACGCGGGCAGCGGTGTCCGATGCCGACGCGGCGGGCATCCCGTGAGCACCACACTCCGCGACCAGCACGGGCGCTCCATCGAGTACCTGCGTATCTCGATCACCGACCGCTGCAACTTCCGCTGCGTCTACTGCATGCCGGAAGCGGGGCTCGACTGGCTGCCCAAGGCGGAGATCCTCTCGTACGAGGAGTTGCTCGAGGTGGTGCGGCAGCTCGCGCCGCTCGGCCTCCGGCGCCTCCGCATCACGGGTGGCGAACCGACGGTCCGGCCCGACCTCACGTCGCTGGTGCGGATGCTCCGCGCCGTGCCCGAGATCGAGGACATCGCCCTCTCGACCAACGGCGTGAAGCTGCCGGCGATGGCGCGCGAGCTCGCGACCGCCGGGCTCGACCGCGTGAACATGTCCGTGGACTCCCTGCGACCCGACCGGATCGCGGCGATCGCGCGACGGAAGCTCGCGTTCGACCCCGTGGCTGCCGCGACGGCTGCCCTCGAGGCCGGGCTCGAGCCGGTGAAGCTCAACGTGGTGGTCATGCGCGGCATCAATGATGACGAGATCCTCGACTTCGCGCGGCTCACCATCGACCAGCCGCTGCACGTGCGATTCATCGAGCTCATGCCGGTGGGGGACATGGCGCACCTCACCCAGGACCATGTGGTGCCGAGC
>JAOUHR010000382.1 GCA_029884515.1 Gemmatimonadota bacterium | reverse complement strand
CGTCGCCCACATCCTTGGCGACCAGGTTTCTGTCCCTCGCTGAAGTACTCGATCCCTACGGTCGAGTGCTGGTCGCTGGCGGAGGTTCGTCCGCGATTCGCGACCTGGGAGCCTTGGAGTCGGCGCTGGCGCAGCCGCGCGGCACCTTCGATGACCAGGACCTGTATCCGTCCCTCGCCGAAAAGGCATCAGCGCTCGGCTTCTCGCTCATCCGAAATCATCCGTTCGTCGACGGCAGTAAGCGCAGCGGCCACGCGGCGCTCGAAGTACTCCTTGTACTCAACGCCACGAGCTGAGGGCCGAAGTCGACGATGCCGAATCGGTCATTCTTGGTGTCGCCGCGGGAAGCATCGGACGGGACGAGTTCACGGCTTGGATTCGCGATCACCTAGTGGAGCGGCCTGCCGGCTGACCGCGAAGCAGGGAGCAACCTAACGGCGCTTGGTGCAGACGGCCGTGCTATGGTTGCGAGCGGGCGGCCGCAGCACAAGCCAACGTCCGCCGGACCGGACCCAAGTGTCCCGAAGAGATTGGACTCCGACAATCCCGGGGCGATTCCGCGCACGCCCGCCTCGCGCTCCTCGAGTTCCTCTCCGAGCCGGTTCGAGTCGCGGACGCGGGGGTGGGGAAACCAGGGCGCGGTGTGCTGCCGCCCGCCGGCCCACGGCGGCTGGTGCCGCTGGCTGGGGCTTCTGCAGCGGCGGCGGGTCCCGGGGCGTGCGACCGCTGAGGCACGCCGCGCGGCCGCCTTCCTTGCTTCGCCCCGCCCGCCCGGCGAGATTGCACGCTGCACGAAGACGTGCACGTGCACGTGCGCGAGACGTCCGCAGCGCGCAGGGAGACGTGGCCGAGAGGCTGAAGGCGGCGGTTTGCTAAACCGTTATACGGGGTTATACCTGTATCGGGGGTTCGAATCCCCCCGTCTCCGTCGCGCGGGCCCGCCGGTGTGATCCTGTGTGATCCTGCCGGCGGGCCCGTTCGCGTCCCCACCCCGCCAAGCCCCGTCCGATGCCAGAAGCCGCCCCGCCGCGCCTGCGATTCGCTCCCTCCCCCACGGGCTACCTCCACGTGGGCGGCGCACGGACTGCGCTCTTCAACTGGCTCCTCGCGCGGCGCACGGGCGGGAAGTTCCTGCTCCGCATCGAGGACACCGACCGGGCGCGTTCCACCGACGACTCCACCCGCGCGATCTTCGAGGGCCTCCGCTGGCTCGGCCTCGACTGGGACGAGGAGGTCGTCTTCCAGGGTGCGAACCTCGCGCGGCACCGCGAGGACGCCGAGCGGCTGCTGGCCAACGGCAAGGCGTACCGCTGCTTCTGCACGCCGGACGAACTCGACGCGCGGCGCGCCGAGGCGAAGGCGGACAAGTCGGCCTTCAAGTACGACCGCCGCTGCGACGTGCTCGGCGCGGACGAGGTCGAGCGGCGCGTCGCCGCCGGCACGCCCTTCGTGCTGCGCTTCCGCGTGCCCGAGGGCGAGACCGCGTGGGACGACATCGTCCACGACCGGATCGCGTTCCCCAACCGCGACATCGAGGACTTCGTCATCCTGCGCTCGGACGGCACGCCGATCTACAACCACGCGGTGGTCTCGGACGACATCGCGATGGGCATCACGCTGGTGATGCGCGGCGATGACCACATCTCCAACACGCCCAAGCAGGTCCTGCTCTACGAGGCGCTCGGCGCCGCGCTCCCCCGCTTCGCGCACCTGCCGATGATCCACGGCACGGACGGGAAGAAGCTCTCCAAGCGCCACGGGGCCACGGCGGTGGGCGACTACCAGCACCTGGGGATCCTCCCGGAGGCGATGGTGAACTTCCTCGCGCTCCTCGGCTGGTCGCCGGGAGGCGAGTTCGAGGAGGTGATGACGCTCGAGGAGCTGGTCACCGCGTTCTCCACGGAGAAGCTGCTGCGGAAGGCGGCGGTGTTCGACCCGAAGAAGCTCGAGTGGATGAACGGCCAGCACCTCTCGCGGATCCCGCTGGCGGAGCTGGAGCCGCGCGTCACGCCGCTCCTCGTCGCGGCCGGACTCGCCACCGCCGAGGAGCTCGCGAGCCGGCGCGACTGGTACTTCCACCTCCTCGACCTGCTGCGCGTGCGGTCGCGGCTCCTCGACGACATCGTGCGGCAGGCCGGCCCCTACTTCCGCGACGCGATCGAGTACGAGCCGGAGGCCGTCGCCAAGCAGTGGAAGGAGCCGGCGACGGTGGAGCCGCTGCTGGCCGCGACACGCGAGACACTCGCCGCGCTCGGCCCCTGGGAGCCGCCGGCGATGGAGGCGGCCCTGCGCGCGCTCGCCGAGGCGAAGGGCGTGGGAGGCGGGAAGATCTTCCAGCCGCTGCGTGTGGCGCTCACCGGCCTTGGCGTCTCGCCCGGCATCTTCGACGTGATGGTCGCGCTCGGCCGTGAGCGCACGCTCGCGCGGATCACCCAGGCCGAGGCACGGCTCCAGGCGATGGCGCAGGCCGGCGCCTGACGTGGACGCCCCGCGTGCGCCGCTCACGGTCGTCGAACGGAAGCTCTGGCACTTCCTGATCGACTTCCTGGCGGAGCACACCTTCCAGCCGAGCGTGCGCGAGATCGCGCGGCACTTCCGGATCCCCTCCACCAAGACCGTCGCCGACCTCCTCGCCTCGATCGAGGCGAAGGGCTACATCCGCCGGTCGCCCGGCCGGTCGCGCGGCGTGGTGATCGAGGGATTCGCGGGCGGGAGCGGCACGCAGCCGGTGCCGGTGGTGCGGCTCGGCCCCGACCGGGTGCTGCTGGTGGAGGAGCACCTCACGCTCGACCGTACGCTGCTCCCGGGAGAGGACGCCTACCTGATCCGCGCGCTGATCGAGGACGCGCCGGCGCACGCGATCCTCGAGGGGGACCTCCTCCTGGTGCATCCGAGCGCCCGGGCGCGCGAGGAGGGGCCGGTGGTCGCCCGCGTGGGGGGCGCGGTGGTGGTGCGCACGCTGGAACGGCTGGGCGCGACCC
>JAOUHR010000381.1 GCA_029884515.1 Gemmatimonadota bacterium | reverse complement strand
CCGGCTCCGTGATGCGGAGCACGAGCACGCCGATGCAGACGAGCGCGAAGGCGAAGAGCGTGCCGATGTTCGTGAGGTCGTAGGTCGCCGCGTCGTCGGCCACGAGCGCCGCGAGCGCCACCAGCAGGCCGGTGAGTATCGTGGTGATGTGCGGCGTGCGGTACTTCTTGTGCAGCTTGGCCGCGAACGGCGGCAGGAGGCCGTCACGCGCCATCGCGAAGAAGATCCGCGGCTGGCCGTACTGGAACACGAGGAGTACAGCCGACATGGAGACCACCGCACCGAGCGAGAGGATCCACGAGTACGAGTCGAGGCCGGCCACCTGCAGCGCCCGCGCGAGCGGGTCGGCGGCCTTGAGCTGTTCGTAGGGCACGAGCCCCGTGGCCACGAAACCGACGATCACGTAGATGAGCGTGCAGATCGCGAGGCCCCAGAGGATGCCGCGCGGCATCGTGCGCTGCGGATCCTTGGTCTCCTCCGCCGCCGTCGAGATCGCGTCGAACCCGATGTAGGCGAAGAAGACGATCGCCGCGCCCTGGTGGATGCCACGGAACCCGTTCGGCGCGAACGGCGTGTAGTTCGCCATGTCGATGTGCATCCCGCCCACGATCACGAACATCGTGAGCACCGCGAGCTTGATCAGCACCATCCAGTTGTTCACGCGGGTGCTCTCGCGCACCCCGATCACGAGCAGCCACGTGATCGCCGCCACGATGAGGAAGGCTGGGAGGTTCACGAGCACGGGGATCCCGAACAACTGCGGCGCCGTGTCGATCAGCGATCGCATCGCCGGATCCGAACTCGCGTGCACGTTGAAATAGCCGTGGGTGATCCACCCGGGCAGCGTCACCCACGGAGAGAGGAGCGACATGAAGTAGCCGCTCCAGGCGATGGCCACGGCGACGTTGCCCACAGCGTACTCGAGGATCAGGTCCCAGCCGATGATCCAGGCGATCACCTCGCCCATCGTCGCGTAGCTGTACGCGTACGCGGAGCCCGCCTGCGGGATCATGGACGCGAGTTCCGCGTAGCAGAGCGCCGCTAGCGAGCAAACGGCGCCGAGCAGCAGGAACGAGAGGATGAGCGCGGGCCCCGCGCCGTACCGCACGACCTCGCCCGTCGGCAGGATCTCCCCTGCCGCCGCCGTGCCGAGGGTGGAGAAGATGCCGGCGCCGATCACGGCGCCGATGGAGAGGGCGATGAGGTCCTTGGTGCCGAGGACCCGCTTCATCCCCTTGCCCTCGGCCGACTCCGGGACCAGGTCGGCGATCGGCTTGCGTGCCCAGAGCGAACTCATGCAGGGTCCGCCGTCACGGTGTGCCGGGTGAGGAAGAAGACCGGCACGCCGACCATCACCACGGCGAGCCCGGAGAGCGCCTGCGGCCGGGTCTTGTCGGCAACCAGGAGGATGGCCGCGACCGCCGCCGCCATCACGATGTAGAGCGCGGGGAGCCAGGGGTACCCGAGGGCCCGGTACGGCCGCGGCACGTCGGGCCGCTTCACGCGCAGGATGAAGAGCCCGATGGTGGTGAGCACGTAGAAGAGGAGCGCGGCGAAGATCACATAATCGAGGAGCTGGCCGTAGGTGCCCGAGAGGACGAGCACGCTCGTCCAGGTCGCCTGTGACACGAGGGCCCACGCCGGCACACCGGCCCGGTTGAGCTTCGCGGCGGGACGGAAGAAGAGGCCGTCACGGGCCATCGCCCAGTACACCCGCGCACCCGAGAGGATCAAGCCGTTGTTGCAGCCGAACGTCGAGACGAGGATGGCGAGCGCCATCAGCGTGGAGCCCACGCTCCCGAAGATCGCCTCGGCCGCCGCGGTGCCCACGCGGTCGAGAGTCGCGGTCTGCACCTCCTGGAGGGTCAGCACGTTCAGGTACGCGACGTTCGTGAGGAAGTAGAGCAGCATCACCAGGCCGGCACCGAGCAGCAGCGAGCGCGGCAGGTTGCGCGTCGGATCCTGCACCTCCGCGGCCGCCGAGGTGACGCCGTGCCACGCGTCGGCGGCGAAGAGCGAGCCCACCATCGCCGCCCCGAAAGCGAGCACGAAGGCGTTCCCGAAGCCCTCGGCGCCGAAGACGCCAGGGCCGAAGAAGCCGGTGGAGAAGTTCGCCGCGATCACGTCCGCCTTGCGGCCGATCGTCACCGCGAGGATCACCAGCGCCGCGATGGACGCCGTCTTCACGATGGTGAGCGTGGTCTGGACGAACTTCCCCTCCTTCACGCCCCGCAGGTTGATCCAGGTGAGGAGCCAGATCGAGAGCAGCCCGATGAGCCGCTGCGGGGAGAGCCCGAGCTCGAGCAGCGCCCCGGAGGTCTGGATGTCGGCGTGCGGCAGCCACGCATAGCGATCCGGCGAGACCGCCGGGACGAGGAGCCCGAGGAACCGACCGAAGGCGACGGCCACCGCCGCGATCGTCCCCGTCTGGATGACCACGAAGAGCGTCCAGCCGTAGAGGAAGCCGACCAGCGGCCCCATCGCCTCGCGGAGGAACACATAGAGCCCGCCGGCACGTGGGTACATCGCGGCCATCTCGCCATAGGCGAGGGCGCCGAGCAGGGTCATCACGCCCGTCAGGAACCAGGCGAGAAGGAGCAGAAAGGGTGAGCCCAGGAGCCGCGCCATGTCGGCTGACACGATGAAGATGCCGGAGCCGATCATCGTGCCCGCGACGAGCATCGTCGCGTCTGTCAGCGTCATCGCCTTCACGAAACCGGGGCCCGCCGTGGCCGGCCCATCCGCCGCCGTGGCGGCGCTACCGGAAGTCATCAGGTCCAGTGACTGTGGGGGACTGCGCGCCTGCGAGCGGACCGGGAGAAACTACGGGTCGGGCTTGCGGAGGGCCAGTCAGCTTGGGGCTTCGGCGGTGACGGAGACGGTGTCGCGCACCGGCGTGCCGTCGGCGCGCACCGCGGGACGAAAGCGCATCTCGGCAAGCATGTCGCGGATCTTCCGGTTGTAGCCGCCGTCGCGGGACGGG
>JAOUHR010000380.1 GCA_029884515.1 Gemmatimonadota bacterium | reverse complement strand
CGCGGCGCAGAGCGCGCGCACGAACCCGTCCGCGCTCGCAGCCGGCAGGTGTTCCGCCACCTCCACCGAGATGCACAGGTCATAGCGCCGCTGGAGCGTGATCGGCGCGGCGAGGTCCGTCGCGCGGAAGTCGATGCGCGCACTCCTCAGCTTCGCCCGGTCGACCCACGCGCCGTCCAATCCCGTGAGGTCCTGAACCCCGAGCTCCTCGGCGACCGAGAGCCAGGTGCCCTGGCCACAACCGATGTCGATCACGCTCGCGGGCTTTCGCGCGGCGAAGACGATCGGCAACACCACGCGCGCGGACCGGACGGACCCCTCCGCCTGGTCCGCGTAGAACGCGGCATCGTAGGAGGTCATCGTGGCAGCGCCGGCGTGAGGGGCGCCGGAGCGCCGGCCGGGATCCTCGCCGGCACGCGCGCCAGGACCGGCGCGCTCACGCTCCCGATGTAGAGGTTCCGCTCGGTCTCCAGCACGCTCGTCATCTTCGGGTAGGCTCCCGTGGGGTCGTGGCGGTCGTCCCGCACCGTGCCGCTCTCGTCGATCGCGATGATGTGCCCGTACTCCTGCGCCTCGGGCCGGAGCGCCGACGGGATGCGGAGCAGCATCTGCCGCAACGTAGGCCACGCGGCGAGCCGGTCAAGCAGTGCGTTGCGCGGGGCGAACAGCGCCACCCAGTACCGCCCGTCGCGCCCGCGCTTGATGTTGTCGGGGAATCCGGGGAGTGCCTCGATCACCGGCTCCTGCTCGCCGCGCCGCGGTCCGTCGCGCCAGATGCGCACGATCCGGTAGGCACCGGTCTCGCTCAAGAGCACCGAGCGCTGGTCGAACGCGAGTGCCACGCCGTTCGCGAAGTCGAGGCCGCGGCGCAGCACGGTGGTCCGGCGCGTCGCGGGATCGTACTCGAGCAGCCGCCCGTGGCCGCCGTGCTCGATGATGTCGAGCACGCTCGCGCCCTCCTCGGCGCGCGCGAGCAGCCCGAACTTCGACGAGGCATCGGAGAAATAGACGCGGCCGTCGTCCGCAATGTCGAGGTCGTCCGCGAAGGAGATCGGGGCGCCGTCCACCGAGTCGGCGAGGAGGCGCACCGCGCCTGCCGCGTCGATCGCGAGCAGCCCGCGCGCGCCATCGGCGACGAAGAGCGTGCCCGCCGTGTCGAAGGCGAGGCCGAGCGGCCGCCCGTTGGTGCGGGCGAACACCTCCGGGTGCTCGCCCTCTGCGGAGAGCCGGACGATCGCGCCCTCGCGCGTGGACACGTAGATCCGGCCGGCTCGGTCGTGCGCGACGCCTTCGGGTCCGCTGAACGGTCCGATCGAGAGCCGCTCCAACCGGGAGAGCGATGAGTCCGCCTCGAAGGGACCGGCGTATCCCGGGTCCGGCGGCGCGGTCCAAGCCGTCGGGCTCACGGGCACCGGCCAGAGGAACGCATAGCCGGCGAGGAGGATCATGGCGAGCAGGAGACCGACGCGCAGGCGTTGACGCATCCCGGAATCTCGGGTCTGGACGGCGGCACGTCGAGCGGGTGGCTTGGAGACGCTTCGCGCGGCGGGGCCGGCGACCCGTGGGCTCGCCGCCGTCGCGGCGCGGCGGGCGCCCCGCGCACTCCCCTGTCGGCGGCACGAGGCGGGTCACATCTTCCTGCCGCACTGCCCCCATACGCGGAGCCGGACGTGAACGACGCGCAGGAGCGGGACGAGCGCGAGACGCCGATGGACGCCGAGCACCTCGCATCCCTGATCGGCACCCTTGGCCCCGCCGAGGCGGCGGACGAACTCGAAGGGCACTCCGACACGATCGTCGCGGACGCCCTGCAGCGGCTCAACCCCGCCGTCGTCAGCGACATCCTGCCCGAGCTCGAACCCGCGCGGCGCGAGTCACTCTTCGCCAGGACGGCACCGAACGTCACGCGGCAGTGGTCGATCAACCTCTCGTATGACGAGGACGCGATCGGCCGCTTGATGGAGACGCCGCCCGCGGTCTTCCGGCCGCACGAGACCGTCCTCGACGCGACCCAGCGCATCCGGGGGCTCAGCGCGAGTTTCCGCCTCACCTATCTCTTCGTGGTGGACGACGACCACCGCCTCGCCGGCGTCGTCACCATGCGCGACCTCCTCGTCGCCGAGGACGGCGCGACGCTCGACGAGGTGATGCTGCGCGACGTCTTCTTCCTCCTCGCGACCACCCCGCTGGCCGACGCGATGAAGCTGGTGGTGCACCGGCACTATCCCGTCTATCCCGTGTGCGACGAGTCGCGCCGGCTCATCGGGCAAGTGCGCGGCAGCGCGATGTTCGAGGAGCAGGCGTTCGAGTTCAGCGCGCAGCCGGGCCGCATGGTCGGTGTCGCAGAGGAGGAGCGCCTGCTCACGCCTTGGCCACGGAGCCTGCGGTTCCGGCACCCCTGGCTGCAGCTCAACCTGCTCACCGCGTTCATCGCGGCCGGCGTGGTCGGCCTCTTCCAGTCGACGCTCGACCACATGGTGATCCTCGCGCTCTTCCTCCCGGTGCTCGCGGGACAGTCGGGGAACACGGGCTGCCAGGCGCTCGCGGTCACGCTGCGCGGCCTCACCCTCGGCGAGCTGCGCGAGGGCCACGAGCGCGCGCTCGTGGCGAAGGAGGCGCTGCTGGGCCTCCTGAACGGCGCGTTCGTCGGCCTCACGGCCGGGGCCGGGATGTACGTGGTCGCGCGGCTGCAGTCGAACCCGTCGGCTCTCGCGCTGGGCGGCATCGTCACCCTGGCGATGATCGGGAGCTGCGTGGTGAGCGGAATCGCGGGGGCACTCATCCCCCTCACGCTCCGCCGCGCGGGCGCGGACCCGGCCACGGCGTCGAGCATCTTCCTGACGACGGCCACCGACGTGTGCAGCATGGGCCTCTTCCTCGGACTGGCGACCCTGCTGCTGGCCTGAGCCTCCGAGGGCCGCTACCGGGGACCAGCCGGCCGGATCCGCAGCACCCGCCCGTTGGGATTGTCGGTCACGACGTACACG
>JAOUHR010000379.1 GCA_029884515.1 Gemmatimonadota bacterium | reverse complement strand
CGGTGAGCACCGAATAGGCGAGTTGCAGCGTGTCCTTCGGGTGCAGCACCACGTCCTGCTTGGACGGCTGGATGTCGCCGTCGATCCGCAGCATCGGCCGCTCGCCGGTGGTGATGTGCAGGTCGGACGCGCCGCGCTCGAGCATCTCCTCGAGCAGGGTGCGCAGGTTGATCTGCTGCGAGGCCGCCTGCGGCGGAAGGTTGGACGTGGGTGCGGTCATTGGGTCGGCGGACGGAAGTGGTGGGGCGCGCGCACGGGCGGCCTAGACGCTGGTCTCACGGACGACCTGCTCGAGCGTGGTGATGCCTTTCCAGACCTTGATCAGGCCGTCCATGCGCAGCGTGAGCATGCCCCCCTCGATCGCCGCGTCGCGGATCTCCGCGGCGCCGACGTTCTGGAGGATCAGCTTCCGGAGCGAAGGCGTCATGAACATCACTTCGTACGCGCCCTGGCGGCCCTTGAGTCCCGTGCCCGCACAGGCGTCGCAGCCCTTCCCCTTGAAGAAGGGCATCTCGCCGACGGTCGTGTCGAGATTCACCTTCGCGAGGAGCGGCGCCGACTCCTTCGGGGCGCGCGACTTCATGTCGTTGATCGCCTCGTCGGTGAAGCGCATGTCGCGCAGCTTCATGTCGGCGGGCATCTTCGCGGCCTCGAGTGCAACCTCGTCCGGCTTGTGGATCGCCTTGCAGTTGTTGCAGATCCGGCGCAGGAGCCGCTGGGCGAGCACGAGGTTGAGCGCCGAGCTCACGTTGAACGGCTCGAGCCCCATGTCGAGGAGGCGCGTCACCGTCTCGGCCGCCGAGTTCGTATGCAGCGTGGAGAGCACGAGGTGGCCGGTGAGCGCCGCCTTGATGGCGATGCCGCCCGTCTCCAGGTCACGGATCTCACCCACCATGATGATGTTCGGGTCCTGCCGCAGGAACGCCTTCAGTGCCGCGGCGAAGGTCATCCCGATCTCGTTGCGCACCAGCACCTGGTTGACCCCGTACAGGTTGTACTCCACGGGGTCCTCGGCCGTCATGATGTTCGTGTCGACGGCGTTCACCTTCGAGATGCAGCTGTAGAGCGTGGTGGTCTTGCCGGAGCCCGTGGGGCCCGTGACGAGCACCATCCCGTACGGGTTCGAGACCGCCTCCATCAGTTCCTTCTCGGCGCGCGGTTCGATGCCGAACTTCTCGAGGTCGAGCGTCAGGTTCCCCTTGTCGAGGATCCGGAGCACCACCTTCTCGCCGAAGAGCGTGGGGAGCGTGGACACGCGGTAGTCGATCACCTTCTTGCCCATCTTGAGCTTGATGCGGCCGTCCTGCGGCACGCGCCGCTCGGCGATGTTGAGCGAGCTCATGATCTTGAACCGGGAGATCAGGGCGGGCTGCATCTTCTTGGGCGGCTTCATCACCTCGGAGAGCGCCCCGTCGATGCGGTAGCGCACCCGGAGTTCGTGCTCGAAGCACTCGAAGTGGATGTCGGAGGCGCCCCGCTTCACCGCATCGGTGAGGATCGCGTTGATCAGCTTCACCACCGGCGCATCGTCCACTGCGGCGGCGAGCGCCGTGGCCGACATCTCCTCCTGCGTGTCCTCGACGACCTCGACGTCGCTCTCCGTCTCCATCTCCTCGATCTCGGAGAGGAGGTCCGACATCTGCAGGTCGTCCGCTTCGTAGTGCTTCTCGACGACGTTCTTGAGCGTGAACTCCCCGGCGATCACCGGGAAGATGTCGTAGCGGGTGATGAACTTGAGGTCCTCGATGACGCCGAGGTTGCTCGGGTCGGCCATCGCCACCGTGAGCGTGCGGCCGTCGCGCTTGAGCGGGAGCACCAGGTGCTTCACCGCAAGGTCGGCCGGCACCAGCTTCACGATCTTGGGGTCGACCTCGAACTTGGAGAGGTCCACCGCGGGCATCTTGTACTGCCGCGCGAGGCACCGCGTCAGCTCGTTCTCCTGGATGAAGCCCAGCTTCACCAGGTTGTAGCCCACCCGCGTGCCGCTCTGCCGCTGCTCGTCCAGCGCCTTCTGCAATTGCTCGCGACTGATGAGCCCCTCCTTCACGAGGAGGTCACCGATCCGTTCAGTACCGGCGGTCGCTGCAGAGGCCATGGACTCGGGTGAAGGCGGTACGGCGACACCCCGCGCGACGCGCGCGCGTCGTTGGGGCGGAGAGACGTGAAGGTGTCCGGCGGGAGGCGACGGTGTCAAGGACGACGACCCCCCACAGGAGCGGAATGCTCCGCGTCCGTAGGACGAGGCGGAAGCGAAAACGTGACATATGGTTGCACCCGACGCGCGAGTGCGGGACCGATGCCGCGCACGCGCTCCAGGGCGGCGAGTGAGCCGAACGGTCCGCGCGCCTCCCGGTCGGCGACGATGCGCGCGGCGAGCGCGGGACCGATGCCGGGCAGCGCCTCGAGCGCCGCGGAGTCCGCGACGTCGAGGTCCACGCGAGCCCGGTCGGCCGGCGCGACAACCGGCGGGCGCGGCTCCGCTCCGCGCGCCGGAACCGCGGGTGGACGGCCCGCCGGCTTCGCGGCGGCCGGCGTGGATCGCCGACGCCCGCCCACGGCGAGCACGGAATCAACGTTGGCGATCTGCTGGGCCAGCGCGGCGCGATCGGACGCCGGGACGTCGGACCCGCGGACCGCCCGGAGTCCGCGCACCCCCACACCGAGCGCCGCGACCGCCGCGACGAAGAGCAGCGCGCGATGCTCGGCAGGCGTGGGCACGGAGGGAACGCTGCGACGGACGCGCGCCAAGGCATAACCGAAGGAGCGCGAGCGTAGGTCAACCGACGCGCAACAGCGCTCTACTGCCCTGTTGACGGCCTCATGCTGCTTCCCTGATGGCGCTAACCGTTGTTATCTCTCGCCCAGATCCCTGATCAGCGTCAGCGCCACGTCGCCGACCAGCTGCAGCGTCGACTGCGACACCTTGTCCGCCGTGTCCTCAGGCGTGTGGTGCCACGGGTAGTCGAGGTCGATCACGTCGATCACCCGCAGCCCCTTGTCGAGCAACGGGACGTGGTCGTCCGTGATGGAGATGCC
>JAOUHR010000036.1 GCA_029884515.1 Gemmatimonadota bacterium | reverse complement strand
ACGGTCACTTCCGAGAGGGGGGCCAGCGCCCTCGCCTCCGCCACCAGGGAAGGCGGGAGGGCGAGGTACAGGATCGCGTTCTCCCCCGCGGGCCCCATCGCGAGGAGATAGGGCTCGTCCGGCGCGAGGTCGCGCCGGAGCGGGTCCGCCTGCTGCACGCCCACCACCTGCACGGTCCAGCGCACGAGACGGCCCTTGAGGCCGACGGGGTCGAGCCGCAGGTCCGCTGCGGTGAGGGTCGCCCGGTACGACGTGTCCGTCGGGGCGAGGAGCGACTCGGGCATCCAGGCTTCCACCCGCACGCGCACCCAGCCCCGGTCACGGGCCAGTGGTTCCACCACGGCCCCCGCCGCGATCCTGCCGACCGCCGGTGCGCCGGGCGCGGCACTCAGGTCGGCCTCGCGCGTGGCGCGCATCGTGCCCGCGCGCCCCATCGGCTCGGAGGGCGTGCTGTCGGCGGCGCCGGCCGGCGGTGCGCTCGAGGGCATGGGCGGCGGCGTGGCGCGGGCCTGCGTGCGCGTGGCGGTCGCGGGGCCAAGCGCCGACGTCAGCACCCAACCGTCCCGTCGCACGCGCGCCCAGGTGCCGCGGCGTTCCAGCACGCGGATCCCGGCACCGGCCTCGAACACGCCAAGGATGCGCGCATTGAGCGAGGGTTCGGCGCGCATGCGCAGCGTGCCCGTGCCGCCGATGCTCTCCGGGAACGAGTCACGCCTCCCGGCGAACCGCGTCGCATCGATCCACACCTCCATCGTCACCAGCGTGAAGCCGTTGCGGGCACTGCTCGAGGGCCACGTGCTGCCGCCCGCGAGGGTCGCGATGAGCGTGCCGTCGGGCGTCGCGCGCACGCCCGCGTCGCGCACCACGCGCACCTGCGCACCGACCGAAGGCGCGATCGCCGGCGTGAGGGACGTGACGAGCGCGAGCAGGACGCAGGAACGAAGCAGTCGCATCGCTGGTAGGGGGGCGGGTGCAAGGATAGATTGCGCGGGCGCGCGCGTCTCATCGGAGCGGCGCACGTCTCGAAGGTATACCCCACACTCGACCCGGCCAAGATGGCGCTGCAGGTGGATCGTCCCGTGGTCCTCGTCGTGCTCGACGGCTGGGGCTACCGGGAATCGACGGAAGGGAACGCGGTCGCGATGGCGCGCACGCCGACGTGGGACCGGCTGTGGGCGCGCGCCGCGCGCACGCTGCTCGACGCGAGCGGCCGGGCCGTCGGGCTCCCGGAGGGCCAGATGGGGAACAGCGAGGTGGGCCACCTCAACCTCGGCGCCGGCCGCGTGGTGCAGCAGGACCTCGTCCGCATCGCCGACAGCATCCGCGACGGTTCCTTCCGCTCCATCGCCGCCTTCCGCGAGGCCTGTGCCCACGTGCGAGCCACGGACCCGCACGCGACGCTCCACCTGATGGGCCTCGTGGGCGACGGCGGCGTGCACGCGCACGACGACCACCTCGTGGCGCTGGTGGACCTCGCGAGCCGCGAACGCGTGCCCCGGGTGGCGCTCCACCTCCTGCTCGACGGGCGCGACACGCTGCCGACGTCCGCGCGCGGCTTCGTCCGGGCGCTCCAGGCACGCATCGGGGACCGGGCCTTCATCGCCAGCATCGGCGGGCGCTACTTCGGCATGGACCGCGACCAGCGCTGGGCGCGCACGGAGAAGTGGTATGATGCGGCGGTGCGCGGCGTCGGCCCCTCCACCGCGGACCCGGTGGCGTTCATCGAGGCGAACTACGCGAGGGGCATCACCGACGAGTTCCAGGAGCCGGCGGTGGTGGTGCGGGACGGCGCGGCGGTCGCTCCGATGCGCGACGGCGACGCCGTGATCACCTGGAACTTCCGCTCCGACCGCATGCGGCAGATCGTGCGCGCGATGGCCATCCGCGGCTTCGACGGCTTCGCGGTGAAGGACCGGCCCGAGCTGCACGTCGCGACGATGACGCAGTACGACCAGACCTTCGGCCTCCCGGTCGCCTTCGAGCCCTTCTCGATGGCCCGCATCGTGGCCGAGGTGCTCGAGGACGCCGGGATGACCACGCTGCGCACGGCGGAGACGGAGAAGTACCCGCACGTGACCTACTTCTTCAACGGCGGCAACGAGGTCCCGTACCGCGGCGAGGACCGCCGCCTGGTGCCGAGCCAGAAGGTCGCGACCTACGACCTGATGCCGGAGATGAGCGCACCGGGTATCACGGATGTGCTCTGCGCGGCGATCGACGACCGGTCGCACCACTTCACGCTCTGCAACTACGCGAACGGCGACATGGTGGGACACAGCGGCAACCTCGCCGCGACGATCAAGGCGTGCGAGGTCGTGGACCAGTGCCTCGCGCGCGTGGTCGCGGCCGCCGAGCGCGCCGGCGCGCGGCTGCTGATCACGGCGGACCACGGCAACTGCGAGATGATGATCGATCCCCAGACCGGCGGGCCGCACACGGCCCACACCACCAACCCCGTGCCGCTCGTGCTGCTCGACGACGCCGCGACCCATCCGCTGCGCGCGGGCGGCGCGCTCTGCGACGTGGGCCCGACCGTGCTGGCGATGCTGGGCCTCGAATCCCCGGCCGAGATGACCGGCCAAGACCTGCGACCCCTCGGAGTGACCGCGTGACCCGTCGTACGCTCGTGCTCGGCAGCACCCTCTTCCTCCTCGCCGCCCCGCTGGGTGCGCAGGTCGTCGGCTATCCGCCCGACCGGAGCCCCTACGAGGACCTGCGGGGGAAGCAGGGCATCGCCTACGGCGTCGGCGTGATCTCGCCCGGTGGTGATCCCGCAGGCGTCGCCCCCGGCCAGGGCGTCCTGCTCACGGCCACCTACCAGCTCAAGCTCTCCAACGCGCTCTGGCTGAACACCCGCGCCGGCTACGTGCCCAACCTGCTGCGCCCCGTGAAGGACCCGCTCTTCACGGGACCGAAGCGCGACTATGGCACGAGCGTCGACCCCTACCTCGTCCTCGACGCGGGGTTCGGCCTCAACCTCGCCGGGAACAAGTCGTGGCGCCGCCTCTCGCCGCAGCTGCACGGCGGGATGGGCATCGTCTCCACGCTGGGCGAGGACTACGACCTCGGGGCGTACCGTTTCGGCACCAAGCTGCAGGTCTCCTACGGCGCGAGCCTGCGCATCCCCACCGGCCGCTCGTGGGAATGGCAGGCCGACGTGACGCACATGTTCTGGAAGTACAAGTACCCGTCCACGTACCGCGGCGACGGCAGTGCCACCGACATGAGCATCATCGGCGACCACAAGCTCACCGCGTGGAAGGGGAACGCGCTGTTGCAGGTGGGGCTCACGCGCTACCTCTACCGCTGATGGCGGCGCGCGCCTCGCTCACCCGGCGCGTGACCTTCTCGGCGGCGCACCGCTACCGCCGCCCGGAGTGGGATGACGCGCGGAACGAGGCCACCTTCGGCGCCTGCGCGCGCCCGAACTGGCACGGCCACACCTACGTCTGCGACGTGACCGTCGCCGGCCCGGTGGACCCGCGCACGGGCTTCGCCGCCGACCTGGGCGCGCTCGACGCCGCGCTCCGGACGCGCGTGGTGGAGGCACTCGACCATCGCAACCTCGTGCTCGACGTGCCGGCCTTCGCCGAGGGGAAGCTGATCCCCACCTCGGAGAACCTCGCGTGGTGGATCGCCCGCGAGGTGCAGGCCGCGCTCGGCGACACGCCGCGCGTGGTGCGCGTACGGCTCGCCGAGGAGCCCGGCCTCTGGGCCGAGGTGGAACCGGGATGACGCGCCTCGAGCCGGGAGTGGCGAGCCTCGACGCGGTGGACGAGGTCCCGGTCTGGCTCGAGGTGAACGGCCAGCCCGCCGTCACGTGGATGTGCACGCCGGACCAGCTCGACGCGCTCGTGGTGGGGTGGTGCTTCGGCGAGGGCTACATCGACGCGAAGGGCGACCTGCTCTCGATGCGCCCCTGCGCGAAGGAACCCGGCTTCTGGGTGACCGTGCCCGCGGAGCGGTTCGAGACGGTGGAAGGCCAGGAGCGGCGCCGGGTGCTCGCGTCGGGATGCGGCGCCGTGACGACGATCCTCGGCTCCCTCAGCAGCGTGGCGCGTCGCGCCACGCGTCCCGCGGTGCCCGACCTCGCCCGCACGCGGGCGCTCTTCAAGGAGCTCTTCGCGCGAGGCGAGCGCTACCAGAGCACGGGCGGCATCCACGCCGCGGCGCTCACCGACGGCACCGCGCTCCTCGCGCACGCCGAGGACATCGGCCGGCACAACGCGGTGGACAAGGTGCTCGGCCAGCGCATCCTCGCGGGCGAGCGGCCCGACGACCTGATCCTCCTCGTGACCGGCCGCATCTCGGGTGAGCTCGCCTTCAAGGCGGCGCGGGCGCGCATCGCGGTGGTGGCCACGCCCTCGGTGCCGAGCACGATCGCGGTGGACATCGCGAAGGCCGCGGGGATGGTGCTCGTGGGGCGTGCGGTCTCCGGCATGCCCCAGGTGTGGGAGCCGTGACCTGCACCGGCGTGGTCCTCGCCGGTGGCGGTGCGTCTCGGTACGGCGGGCGGGCGAAGGGACTCGAGCGCGTGGGGGGCGAGCGGATCATCGACCGCGTCGCGCGGGCGCTCGCCGAGGCGACCGACTCCCTGCTCCTCGTGGCGAACGCGCCGGAGGCGGCCGGCTGGCTGCCCGGTGTGCGCGTGGCCGGCGACGTGCGGCCCGGCGAGGGCGCGCTGGGCGGGCTGCACGCGGCGCTGGCGCACGCGGGCACCGACATCGTGCTCGTGGCGTGGGACATGCCGTTCGTGCCTGCGGCGCTGCTCTGCGAGTTGCGCGCGCGCGGCGAGCGCGAGGGGGCGGATGCCGTGCTCCCGGAGAGCGACGGCTCGCGGCGCGGCGTGGAGCCGCTCTGCGCGTGGTACGCGGCGCGGTGCCTGCCGGCTGTCGCGGCCGCGCTCGATTCGGGCGACCGGCGCGTGGTGGCGTTCCTCGCCGACGTCGACGCGCGACGCGTGCCGATCGACGAGGTCGCGGCCTTCGGCGACCCGGCGCGCCTCTTCGGCAACGTGAACACGCCCGACGACCTGGCGCGTGCCGAACGGCAGGTCTCTGCCGGTGGCTGAGGGCGCCACGCCGCCGCTCCTCGCCGTGGTCGGCCGCAAGCACGCGGGGAAGACCACGCTCGTGGCGCGGCTCTCGGCCGAGCTCACGCGCCGCGGGCACCGCGTGATGACGCTCAAGCACGGGTCGCACACCTTCAACCTCGACCCGGCCGCGACGGACACCTACCGTCACTATCATGAGGGGAACGCCGAGCGCGTGGCGATGGCCTCGCCCGACAAGTTCGCGCTCGTGATGCGCTGGGAGCGGGAGCTGGCACCGGAGGAGATCGCCGCGCGCTACCTCGCGGACGCCGACCTCGTGCTCTGCGAGGGGTTCAAGGGGTCGGCGATACCCAAGGTGGAGATCCACCGCCCCGAGGCACACGAGGCGCCGCTCTGGGAGCCCGCGCTCCCGAATGCGGCGAGCTGGCAGGCGATGGTCACGAATGCCGCGGTGTCCGGCTTCGTGGGCGAGCGGTTCGACCTCGGGACACCGGATTGGCTCGACGCGCTCACCGACTGGGTCGAGCGCCATCATCTCAACCGCGACGGACGATGACCCCTGGCATGCGATCGCGCCTCGGAGTGACGGCACTGCTCGCGCTGGGCACGGGCTGCGCCGCTCCCGCGACGACGACTCCCCCGACGACGACGCCCGCGCCGCAGGCGGCCGCCGCGCCGCCCGCGGCGGCGCAGGAGTCCCGCACTCCCACGCCGGGGACCGCCACTCCGCTGCGGCGCGCCACGCACCGCGAACTCACCCGCTTCTCCGACTCGCTCCTCACCGACCCCATGTTCCGCTCCGCCAACTGGGGCGTGCTGATCGTGGACCCGGTGGCCGGCGACACGCTCTACTCGCGCAATGCCGGCAAGCTCTTCATGCCGGCGTCCAACCAGAAGCTCCTCACTGGTGCCACGGCGCTCGCGCAGCTGGGGCCCGACTTCCGGTACGAGACGCGCGTGCTCGGCGCCGCGTACCCCGTGAGCGGGATCCTCACCGGCGACCTCGCGATCGTCGGCTCCGGCGACCCGAGCTTCAGCGATTCGCTGGCTGGTGATGCGATGGCGCCGCTGCGGGCGCTGGCGGACTCGCTCGCCGCGCGCGGGATCAGCGAGATCACCGGCCGGCTCATCCGCGGCGGCGACGCCTTCCCCGACAGCACGCTCGGCTATGGCTGGGCCTGGGACGACCTCGACTACGGGTACAGCGCGCCGGTGGACGAACTCTTCTTCAACGAGGGCTACGCGACGATCGCCGTGTTCGGCGGCGCGGCGCCCGGCGCGCCGGTCACGGTGCGCACGGGACCGGCGCGGGGGATGCCGCACATCGGTCGCGTGGACGTGGTGACGGGGGCGTGGTGCTGCACGGAACGCGCGCGGGTGCAGTGGAACGGCGACGTGCGCGGCGTGCACCCGGCGGTGAACCTGACGGGGAGCGTGCGGCCTGGCGACTCCGTGACGGTGAGCGTGGCGATCCGGAATCCGGCGGCCGCCTGGCTCGATGCGTTCGCCGAGGCGCTGGCCGACCGGGGCATCGCCGTGCGCGGCGGCGTGGAGTCGGCCGAGGTGGCCGACACGACCGGGATGTCGGTGCTCGCGACGCACACCTCCCCGCCGCTCCGCGACATCCTGCGGCGCTTCGAGAAGCCGTCGCAGAACCAGATCGGGGAGCTGCTCTTCAAGACGCTGGGACTCGTGCGCACGGGGTCGGGCACGGCCGACAGCGGGCGGGCGGTGGTGGAGCGCCAGCTCCTCGCGTGGGGCGCCGACAGTACCGGGTTCGCGGTGCGCGACGGGAGCGGGCTCTCGCGGCACGACTACGTGAGCCCCGAGACGATCGTGAAGGTGCTCGACGCGATGCGACGGCATCCCGACTTCCAGGTGTTCTACGACGCACTGCCGATCGGGGGCGTGGACGGCACCATCGAGAAGCGGATGATCGGCACGGCGGCGGCGAACAACGTGCGCGCCAAGACGGGCACGCTCGACAAGGCGCGCTCGCTCTCGGGCTATGTCACCGCCGGCGACGGCCGGCTGCTGCTCTTCTCGATCCTCGCCAACAATCACGTGGTGGCCAACCGCGAGGTGGAGCGGGTGCAGGACGCGATCGTCGCGCTGCTGGCCACCCTGCGCGCCGGGGACCGGTAGTGCTCTCGGTGCCCGAGGCGGTCGCACGGATCCTGGAGCGCATCGTGCCGCTCGCGGAGGAGGAGGTCGCGCTCGAGGACGCCGTGGGCCGCGTGCTCGCCGCGGACGTGATCTCGCCGATCACGCTCCCGCACTGGACCAACTCGGCGATGGACGGCTACGCCGTGCGTGCCGCCGACGTGCGCGGCGCGAGCGCCGAGGCGCCGGTGACGCTCCCGGTGCTCGAGACCGTGGCGGCGGGCGCCTTCCCCGCCCGCGCGCTCGCCGCCGGCCAGGCCACGCGCATCATGACCGGCGCGCCCCTCCCCGAGGGGGCGGACACGGTGGTGCGCGTGGAGGACACCGACGCCGGCCTCGAGCGGGTGGCGATCCTCAAGGACCGCGACGCGGGGAAGAACATCCGCCCGCGTGGCGAGGACCTCCGTGAGGGGGCCGTCGCCCTGCCCCGTGGGATGAGCGTGGGCGCCGCGCAGGTCGGCGTGCTCGCCTCCGTGGGCGCGGCGCGCGTGCGCGTCCACCGGCGGCCGCGCGTCGCGATCCTCGGCTCAGGGGACGAGCTGGTGGATCTCGACCGGTTCGAGGAGGTCCGCGCCGGGAAGAAGATCGTGAGTTCCAACTCGTACACGCTCGCGGCGCTCGTGCGCGCAGCGGGGGGCGAGCCGCTCGTGCTCGGCCACTGCGCCGATACGCGCGAGGCGATGCGGGCACTCCTCGAGAAGGCCGTTGCGATGGGACCGGACCTGCTCGTCACGTCCGCGGGCGTCTCGGTTGGCGAGTTCGACCACACGCGCGCCGCGCTCGAGGCGATGGGCACGCGGATGGACTTCTGGAAGGTGCGGATGCGCCCCGGCGCGCCACTCGGCTTCGGCGTGGTGCGCGACATCCCGTGGATCGGGCTGCCAGGCAATCCCGTCTCCGCGATGGTGACCTTCGAGCTCTTCGCCCGGCCGGTGGTGCGCCGCATGCTCGGGCACACGCGGCTCCACCGCAGGCCGGTCACCGTGGAGATCGAGGAGCCGGTGCGGATCGGCGCCGCGCTCACGCACTTCTTCCGCGCGGTGGTCACGCCCCGCGCCGACGGCTCGCTCGGCGCGCGCCTCACGGGGCCGCAGGGCTCCGGGATCCTCACGTCCATGTCGCTCGCCAACGCGCTGCTCGTGGTGCCGGAGGACCGGCCGCAGGTGGACGCGGGAGAGCGTCTCTCGGCGCTGTTGCTCACGGAGGACGCCGGGACGTCCGAGGGGTTCGCGCTCTGAACGCGCCGCTGCGCCCGGCGCTCGCGGCCCTCGACCGGCGCTTCATGCTCACGGAGCATCCCGTGCTGCTCGGCGGGCGCCCCGTGGTGCTCGAGAAGCCGCGCAACTCCGACGACCTGATCAGCGAGGCCGACTATGCGCGCGACGAGCGGCTGCCGTACTGGGCGGACCTCTGGCCGGCGTCGGTGGTGCTGGCGGGCGTCGTGCTCGCGCAGCCGGCGATCCCCGCGACCGCAGGAGAGGGAGCGCCGCCGGCCGGCGCAACCGCCGGGTCGCGGGGCGGCCCGCGCGCCCTCGAACTCGGCTGCGGTCTCGGCCTCGTGACGGTCGCCGCGATCCTCGCCGGCTACGACGTGACGGCCACCGACTACTACGAGGACGCACTCCTCTTCACGGCGCGGAATGCGGTGCGCACGACGGGGGTCGAACCCACGCTGCGCAACGTCGATTGGCGCGCCCTTCCCGCCGACCTCGGACGCTTCGAGCTCGTGCTCGCCGCGGACGTGCTCTACGAGCGGCCCCACGCCGAACTCGTCGCCGACCTGCTCGCCCAGGTGCTCGCGGCGGAGGGGCGCATGCTGCTGGCGGACCAGGGGCGCCTCGGGTTAGCGTCCTTCCTCGAGGGCGCGCGTGCGCGGGGCTTCACGCATCGCGCCATCCTCACGGCACCGCCCCCCGAGCCGGCCGAGGCGCCGGAGAATTCCCGGCTCGCACCGATCACCGTCTACGAACTCCGTCATGCGTGAGCTCCCCATCACCTTGAGCCAGCTCGGGACGATCCTCTTCTTCGGGGGATTCTCGTGGTGGGCGATCCGCCTCGCGGGCCGCAACCTGCGCGACCAGATCGTCCGGGGGCAGACGAAGCCCCGCCTCGCCGTGCTGACGTCGGACGAGGTGGATGCGATCGTGGCGCGGAAGCTCGCCTCGCCGGTGGAACTCTTCAACATGAGCCCCTCGGAGCAGCGCCTCCTCGCGCAGACCGCGGTGGCGATGGTCACGGCGACGCAGCAGATCCCGACGATGGCGGCCGAGCCCGGACCGCCGCCCGCGTACTGTCCGGCGTGCGGCACCGCGGTGGAGAACTTCCCCGAACACGTGCCGTGGCGGTGCGAGTGCACGGCGTGCGGCGCCGAACTCGTGTTGCGCCGTGATGGCCGGCGCTTCGTGTTCAGCTACACGCCCAGGGCGTGACCCCCACGGCGCCGGGAAGCACCGCGGCGTGCTGATCCTCTCCGCCGACGACGTGCGGCGCGCGATCGACCGGCCGGCGCTCGTGACGGCGCTCGAGGCAGGATTCCGCGCGCTGAGCGACGGGCAGCTCGACGTGCCGCCGCGCACGCAGGTCACCACGCCGCACGGCGTGCTCCTCATCATGGCCGCGTCCATGCCGGGCCGGTGCACGGCCGTGAAGCTCGTGTCCGTGTTCCACGGCAACGCTGCGCGTGGCCTCCCGTCGCACCACGCGGTGGTCACCCTCTTCGATCGCGACACCGGCGCGCCGGTCGCGTCGATGGACGCCGCGGACCTCACCGCGATGCGCACGGCCGCGGCCGCCGTCGTCTCCATCAAGCACCTCGCGCGGCGCGACCGGGCGGTGGTCGCGATCGTGGGCGGGGGCGCGGTGGGGGTCGCCGTCGAGGCCATGCTCGACACGCTCCCGGCGATCAGCCGCGCGGTGATCGCACCGCGCACGGACATCCGGTCGCACGTCGCGCAGGCCGACGTCGTCTGCCTCTGCACCGCCGCGAGCGAACCGGTGATCGAGGCCGGCTGGATCAAGCCGGGCACGCATGTGGTGTCGGTGGGCTACCGGCCCCCGGGGAGCGAACTGCCGGACGACCTGATCCGGTCGGCGCGCCTCTTCGTGGAATCGCGCGTCGCGTTCGACGCGCCACCGGCCGGATGCGCCGAACTGCACGGGCTCGACGCCGGGCGCGGCGCCGAACTCGGGGAGGTGCTCCTCGGCCGCCGGCCGGGGCGCACGCGCGACGACGAGATCACGCTCTACAAGTCGATGGGACACGCGATGGAGGACCTCGTCGCGGCGAACCTCGTGTACGAGCGCGCCCTCGCCCTCGGCCTCGGGACGCGGGCTGTGCCCTGAAGGCCCCACCGGGCCCATCCCCGCGCCGCCACGCTGGACGCGACGTGGTGCCAGGGCGATACTGCGACCACCGACCCCGACCCCGGACATCCCCGATGCGCTCCAGCCCCCTCCTCGCGTTCGTCGCGCTCGCCATCGCCTCCACCCTGTCGGCGCAGACCTCCGTGCCGCCCACCGGGCAGCAGATCGCTGCCGCGGTCCTGCCCCTCCCCGCTGATCTGCGCGCGGGCGCGACGGTGATGGGCTACCGCGAGGCCGGGAAGCTCGTGGTCCTGCGCGAGGGCACGAACCAGATGCGGTGCCTCGCGCTCTACGTGACGCGCTCCGACTTCCACGTCGCC
>JAOUHR010000378.1 GCA_029884515.1 Gemmatimonadota bacterium | reverse complement strand
CTTCAGTACGCGCCCCGCCTTCGCGTTCGTGAACGTCCCGCGGTCCACCATCGCCACGCCATTCACGAACACGTACGGGATCCCCACCGCGTACTGATGCGGCTGGGTGAAGGTCGCGGGGCTGCCGACCTTCGCGGCGTCGAACACCGCGATGTCGGCGAAGCAGCCGGGGGCGAGGCAACCACGCTTCCCGGTGAGGCCCATCCGTGCGGCGGGCATCCCCGTCATCTTGTGCACGGCCTGCTCGAGCGTGAGCACGTGCTCCTCACGCACGTAGACCCCGAGCACCCGCGGGAAGGTGCCGTACGACCGCGGGTGCGGGACACCATCACCGGGGCGCGTGAGCCGCCCGTCGCTCGCGATCATCGTCTGTGGGTGTGCCATGATCCGGCGCACGTCACCCTCGTCCATGATGAAGTAGACCATGCCCGCACTGCCATTGAGCTCGCCTTCGAGCACGAGCTTCGCCGCGGCGGGCATCGAGTGGCCCACCCCGCGTCGCTCCGCCCAGTCGTACAGCGTCCTCCCTTCGAGCGAGTGGTCCCAGGCGACCGTGCCGAATTGCACGCGCCGCGTGTCGCCGCCACCGCGGTCGGTCTCGAGCAACTGGACGATCCCGCGCTCGATGCTGTCGCGCAGCACCGGGTCCGCGAGCCGCTCGCGCAGCGCGCGCGTGCCGCCCGCGAGCGCCCAGGGCGGGATCAGCACGCTGAGCCCCGTCTGGCTCGCGACGTACGGGTACTGGTCCATCATCACGTCGAGGCCCGCGGTGCGCGCCTCGTCCACCATGCGCAGCGTCTCCACGCTCCTGCCCCACATCGGTGGACCGACGGCCTTGTGGTGCGTGAGCACCACCGGGATGTGCGCGTCACGGGCGATGGTGATCGCCTCGGCCACGCCCTCGATGAGCCCGAGCCCCTCCTCGCGCAGGTGCGACGTGTAGAAGCCGCCGGAATCGGCCGCCGCGCGCGAGAGGGCGACCACCTCATCCGTCTTCGCGTAGTAGCCCGGCACGTAGCGCAGGCCAGTGCTCATCCCGAACGCGCCGTCGCCCATCCCCTGCCGCACCAGCGCGATCATGCGATCCAGCTCGGCGGCGGTGGGCGCGCGATCCTCGGTGCCCATCACGCTGCGCCGGATGCTGTTGTGGCCGATGAGGTACGCGACGTTGAGCCCCAGCCCCGCTCGTGCCGCGGAGTCCAGATAGGGAGCGAGTGGCAGCGGGCCGCCGCCGTCCGGACCGCCGAGCGCGAGCGTGACGCCCTGCGTGACGGCGCTCAGCGCGTCGGGCATCTGGAGCAGCGGCTCCAGATGCGCGTGCAGGTCGATGAAGCCCGGCGCGATCACGAGCCCGGTGGCATCCACCACGCGGCGCGCACGCGCGCGGTCGAGCGGCGTGCGTGACACGGCGACGATCCGATCGCCGTCGACCGCGACGTCGCCCGCGTAGCCGGGCGCGCCGGTGCCATCGACGATCGTGCCGTTGCGGATGAGGAGCGTCCACTCCTGCGCGGCGGCGGGCGTGGGCGTGGCGAGCGCGAGCGCGGCGGCGACCGCCGCGACGAGCGTCGTGAGGAAGAGCCGGTTGTTGCGTGTCATCGTGTGAGTGCTCCGAGCACCTTGCCGAGGAATTCATCGATCGCGCCGTTCTCGATCCACCGCACCACCACCACGAGGTCCTGCTCGGGCGCGACGAACACGAGGTTCGTCCCGTTCCCCACGTGCCCGAACGCGCTCGCCGGCGCGCTCGGCATCCACTTCCGGTCGGTGTTGAGGAACCAGTTCATGTAGCCGTACGTGGGCTGCGGCACGGTGGGCGTGAGCGAGAGCCTCACCCACTCCTCGGAGAGGATGCGCCTGGTGCCCCACATCCCGCGGCGCTCGGTGAGCAGGCCGAAGCGCGCCATGTCCCACGCGCTGATGAACATCCCGCCGCCCCAGTGTCCGCCGCCACTGACCGACTGCACCGCGCGGCCATCGAGCGTGATCCAGGAGTTGTCGTAGCCGTGCCAACGCCACGTGCGCGACGCGCCGATCGGTTCCATCACGTACTCGCCGAGCACCTCGGGGAGCGGGCGCCGCCAGAGGTTCGTGAGGGCGAGCGCGAGGACGTTCACGCGCACGTCGTTGTATTCGTACGTCGTGCCCGGCGCCTTGCGCGCGCGGGTGGTCCACTCGGCGGCGTTCTGCGCCGGGCGGTCGGCCCACTCGGGCTTGCCCCAGAGCGTGCCCTCCCAGTCGCTCGTCTGCCGCAGCAGGTCGTCCCAGTTGATCGTGCGGTTGTGCGGCGTGGCCCACGGGTCGACCAGCATCGACTCGCCGTAGTGTGCCCCCGGCTCGCTCGGGGCCTGCGTGCGGAACGCGTACGTGGGCGCCTGCGATGCCCATACCGTGTCGCGCACCGAGAGGAGCAGCCCGCGATCGAAGGCGACGCCGGCGGTGACCGACAGGAAGCTCTTGGTGACGCTGTGCGTCATGTCCACGCGGTCGGGCTCACCCCAGCTCGCGATCAGGTAGCCGCCACGGAGCACCACGCCGGTGGGCGCGCCGCGCGGCTTGAACGGCCCGATCCCCTGCCCGAAGGGCTCGCGCCCGAAGGTGCGGTAGTGGCTCTCCTCCATGTCGCGCGGGGCGCGCGCCTCCTTCTCCACGGCGAACGCGATCGCGGCGGCGAGCTTCGCGCTGTCCACGCCCATCGCGGAGGGGGTGCGGCGTTCCCACGCCGTGCCGGGCACGTAGGGCGTGGCGGTCGCCTGCCGACCCGTGGACTGCGCGCCGGCGACCGCGACGTGCGGGAGTGCGGGCGAGAGGGCGACGGCCGCGCCGAGCAGAGCGGGAAGGACCAGTGAGGGACGGAAACGCACGAACGGCCTCGGGTCGTGGGGGTGGCGCGAAACTACCGCGAAGGGACGACACGCGGTACGGGGCGGTACCGGGCCGTACCGGGCCGTACCGGGCCGTACCGGGCCGTACCGGGCCGTACCGGGCCGTACCGGGCCGTACCGGGCCGTACCGGGCCGTACCGGGCCGTACGTGAACGGCGCGTGAGCGCGCC
>JAOUHR010000377.1 GCA_029884515.1 Gemmatimonadota bacterium | reverse complement strand
CGACCGCGTCGTCGTCGTGTCCCCGAATCGGGGCGAGATGCTCGTGACCGAGTTCGCGGTTCTCGCGCTCGGTGCCACGTACGTGCCCATCTTCGCCGGATATGCGGCGCAGCAGGCGACCGCGCTGGTGGCGCAGGCCCGACCGCACGCACTCGTGGTATCCGGCCAGGAGATGCTCAAGCGCACGGGCGTGCCCGCCACAGCCCGGGCCGTGCTGACCTTCGACCCGGTCGATGACGTGGCGATGGCCGACGCGCTGGGATCCTCACACGCGGCACACCGGTCGCTGCCAGACGCCATCCGTCAGGCGGCGATGGACGAGGAGGCGGTGCGGCGTTTCCTGCACGCGGCAGCCGCCGTGGACCCCACGACCGTGGCGATCATGATGTACACCTCGGGCACGAGCGGCCGCCTGAAGGGCGTCATGCTCACGCACGACAATATCCTGTCGCAGCAGCGGGCCCTCGCGGCCATCTGGTCGGTGACGACCGCAGATCGCTTTCTCTCGTATCTGCCCTGGCACCACAGCTTCGGTGGCCTCTTCGAGAAGTACACCGCGCTCTACCACGGCGCGACGCTCCATCTCGACGACTCCCTGGGCAAGGATCTCGATCGGCTCCTCACCAACTGGTTCACGGTGCGCCCGACGATCTACTTCAGCGTGCCCAAGATCTACCAGCAGTTGGTGACTCGAGCGGAGTCGCGACCGGAGGAGGAACCCCGGATCATCCACCCGGAGCTCCGCTTCGTCTTCACCGCGGCCGCGTCGCTTCCCGCCCATCTCGCCGCGTTCTTCTCCGCGCACTCGATCCCCGTGCTGGAGGGCTGGGGCCTGACGGAGACCTCGCCCTGTTGCACGATCACCGATCTCGCCGAGCCGCGTACGGTGCCCGGACGCGTCGGATACCCGATTCCCGGCGTGCGCCTTCGTCTCGGCCGCGAGGGCGAGATCCTGGTGCGCGGCCCGAACGTGATGCAGGGCTACTTCGACGATCCCGACGCCACGAGGACCGCGCTCCCCGGCGACGGCTGGTTCCGTACCGGCGACCTCGGCGCGTTCGAGGAGCGCGGCCTGCGGCTCGTGACGCGGCGTGATCGCGTGTTCAAGCTGGCGAACGCCGAGAAGGTCAATCCCACGGCCATCGAGCAGCGCCTCACCGGGATGAACTCGTACATCCTCTACGCCATCGTGGTCGGGAGCGGCCGCGATCAACCGGCTGCCGTCGTCTTTCCCGACCTCTTCCGGATCACGGAGGAGTTCGGGGACGATCGCGTGGCGGCCGACCACGTCGTGAAGGAGTCGATCCGCGAGACCGTGCTGGAGTTCAATCGCACACATCCGGTGAAGTACGAGCGCCTCCGGTCGGTCGCGATGATCAGTCGCGAGCTCACGATCGAACACGAGGAACTCACGCCCTCCCTCAAGGTGCGCGTGGGGAACGTCCTCGCGGACGCACGGGAGTACGTGGAGGCGATGTACGCGCCGAGCCCGGCGTGCGACTGCCGGATCCTGCGGAAGATCATGCGCGTCGAGCCGGACGATCGGCGCTGCTTCGCCGGGCTGGACCGCACGCTCGACAGTTGTCACGAGTGCGGGAGTTTCGTCTTCGATTCGATCGACAGCGACCATCACCGCAGCGCGGGGGACTCGAGCAGATGAGTGGAACGGTGGAAGGCAGCGCCTACGGGTGGTTCATGACCGCCGTCGGCGCCCCGCTCGAGCGGCGCGTGCTCTCCGCGACACCGCCGGGACCGGGCGAGGCGCGCATCGCGGTGGCGGGGTGTGGCGTGTGCCACACCGACCTGTCGTTCCTCGTGCAGGGCGTGAAGACCCGCCACGGTCCGCCGCTCGTCCTTGGACACGAGATCAGCGGTGTGGTGCGGGAGGTCGGCGCCGGGTGCTCCCCCGAGCTGATCGGGCGCCCGGTGATCGTTCCCGCGGTCCTGCCGTGCGGCGAGTGCGAGCTCTGCCGCGCGGACAGGCGCACCATCTGCCGACAGCAGGTGATGCCGGGGAACGACCGCGACGGCGGCTTCGCTTCGCACGTCGTCGTGCCGGCGCGATTCCTCTGCCCGGTCCCTCCCGAAGTCCTGGACCGCCACGAGCTCTGGGAACTCGCCGTGGTGTCCGATGCCGTGGCGACGCCCTTCCAGGCCGTGCGGCGGTCCGACCTGGCGCGCGGCGAGCTGACGTTGTTCGTCGGCGTTGGCGGCATCGGGCTGTACGGCGTCCAGATCGCCGCCGCGGTCGGCGCCGTGGTCATCGCGCTCGACGTGGACGATGCCAAGTTGCGGCAGGCGGAGGCCGCCGGCGCACGCGCCACGCTGAACGTCGCGGGGTTGGCTGCGAAGGAGGTGCGGCGCCAGGTGCGCGAGCTCGTGGCGTCCGTCGGCGCATCAGCGCACCTCTGGAAGATCTTCGAGACGTCCGGGACGCCCGCTGGGCAGGAGACCGCCTATGGATTGCTCGGCTTCGGCGCCTCGCTGTCGGTCGTCGGCTACACCCCGGAGCGCCTTGATCTCTGCCTCTCGAATCTCATGGCGTTCGACGCGGCCGTGCGGGGCAACTGGGGCGCCGACCCGCTCCTCTACGAAGAGGTGCTCCGGTGGTTGGCCGAGGGACGCATCCAGGTGCGGCCATATGTGGAGCGGCGGCCGCTGTCGCGGATCAACGAGGTGATCGCGGACGCGCACCGCGGGACGCTTCAGCGACGAGTCGTACTGGTTCCCGACTGAGGCGAGTGCGCGCGCGGCTATCCCGCCGCCTGCCGTTCGATGGAAGCCGCGAGGTCGAGGAACCGGGCACGCAGTCCCTGGTCTTCCTCGTCGCGCACGATTCGTTCGATGGCGCTGGAGACCTCCGCCCGCGCCGGACCAGCGAGCATCTGCTCCGCCATGGGAAAGACGGCGCTGTCTTCCATGTCGATGTGTCCACGGAGGAGTTCAACGAATTGCGTGGCGACGCTGATCAATTCGGCGCGCGCGTGGTCGTCACCGGCCGCCAGTCGCTCGGCCGCGGCTCGCATCGCGCCGTTCAGGTGACGGCCCTCTCGGTGGTCGTCCATCAGCACGCCGAT
>JAOUHR010000376.1 GCA_029884515.1 Gemmatimonadota bacterium | reverse complement strand
CGCGCACCGGCGCCGCGGCGAGCGTCGCTGACATCACGAGGATGCGGAGCTCGGGCCGCAGCACCGCCCGGGACTCGAGCGTGAGCGCGAGGCCGAGGTCGGCGGTGAGGTGCCGCTCGTGGAACTCGTCGAAGAGCACCGCCGCGACTCCCTCGAGCGACGGGTCGTCCTGCACGAGGCGCGTGAGGATGCCCTCGGTCAGCACCTCGATGCGCGTGCGCGGGCCCACGCGCGACTCGTGCCGCACGCGATAGCCCACCGTCTGGCCCACCTCCTCGCCGAGGAGGCGCGCCATCTGCTGCGCGGCCGCACGCGCCGCGATCCGGCGAGGCTCGAGCACCAGGATGCGGCGCGCCGCGCACCAGGGCTGGTCGAGGAGCGCGAGCGGCACACGGGTCGTCTTGCCGGCGCCCGGCGGCGCGACCAGCACCGCGGCGCCGCGGTCGGCGAGCGCCGCGCGGAGGGCGGGCAGCACCTCGTCGATCGGGAGCGGCGGGAGCGGCGGCATCGGGCGGGCGAGAGAACGGCGAAACGGCGGTCGCGTCCCGGGCGCAGGGGATGCGCCAGCGGGTACGCTTCAAAGGGTCCGTCCGATAAACTTAGGCGCGCGACCCGCTCGCGTACCGCCTTCTCACCGCCACCCGCACCGCCGCCCGATGCCCGACGCCGCACCGCTCGCGGGAACCGCGTCCGCGCCGCGCGACCGCATCTTCTGGTCCCTCCTGTTCCTCGTCGCCGTGATGGATTTCGTCACCAAGCGGTGGGCGGAGCGCGCGCTCGGCCTGCACGCGCCGGAGGAGGTGGTCGGGCGCTGGGTGCGCTGGACGCTCACGTACAACACCGGCGCCGCGATGAACCTCTCGCTCGGCGGCGCGTCGCGGATCGTGTTCAGCGTGGTCGCGCTCGGGATGATCGCCTATCTCTTCCGTCTCTACCGCCAGTCGCCGCGCGGTGCCCGCGCGACGCCGGCGGCGATCGCCCTCATCATGGCCGGTGCCCTCGGCAACCTCTTCGACCGCCTTCGGCACACGCGCGGCGTCGTCGACTTCATCGACATCGGCACCGACCAGTGGCGCTTCTGGACGTTCAACGTCGCCGACATGGGCGTCACGTGCGGCGCGATCCTGCTCGCGCTGATGTTGTGGCGCGAGGGCGCGGGCACGGCGAGAATTACGGAGCACTCCTCTCCAGCACAGGGACCCGAGACATGACGCAGCGCCGCGATTTCATCCGCAAGGCCTCCCTCCTCGCCGCCGGATCCCTCGCCGCGGGCGCGGTCGAGGCGCAGTCGGCCGCGCTGTCCGGAAAGGCCGGCGCGGCCGGCACGACGGGTCTGCGGCCGGCCGCGGCTCCTTGGGACATGTCATGGGTGGACCGCGTCACCGGCAAGTATCGCATGGCGTTCGACGCCCCCGAGATCAGCGAGGGCGCGGCGCTGCACCAGGTGCGCGCCTTCCTCGCCGGCTACAACACGGTCTACGGCACGACCGACGCGGACCTGAGCGCGGTCCTCGTCATCCGGCACAAGGCGGTCCCGATGGTGCTCGGCGATGCACTCTGGGCGGACGGCGCCTTCGCCGGCGACGAGAAGCTCCAGGATCCGGAGACGGGCGAGCCGGCGAAGCGGAACCCGTTCACCAACGTCCCGGCGGGCGCGCGCTTCGCGCTCACCTGGCCGGACGGTGCGCTCGACCGCCTGCTGGCCCGCGGTGTGATCGTGCTCGCGTGCGACATGGCGCTCAACGGATTGACCGGACGGATCGCGGGCCGGAAGGGAATCTCGCGCGAGGACGCCGCGGCGCTGGTCGCACAGCACCTGATCCCCGGGGTGATCCGCATGCCCACGGGCATCTTCGCCACCTGCCGCGCGCAGGCAGCCGGCTGCGGCGTCATGTACGCCGTGTGAGCGTGACATGAGTGGAGCGCGCGTCGCCTTCGTCGCGGGGGCGACCGGCTATGCCGGACGCCACGTGGTGACGGCGCTCCGCACGGCGCACGTCGAGACGGTCGCGCACGTCCGGCCCGGGTCGCGCGCCGTCGGCGAGTGGCGCGCGCGCTTCGAGGCGCTCGGCGCCCGGGTGGATTCCACCGACTGGACCGCGGAGGCGATGCGCATGACGCTCGGCGCCCTGCGGCCGGACCACGTCTTCGCGCTCCTCGGCACCACGCGGGCGCGGGCGGGGAGGGAGGGACTCGACGCGCCGTACGAGGCGATCGACTACGGCCTCACCGCGCTCCTGCTGACCGCGGCGATCGCGGCGGGGAACGCGCCGCGATTCACCTATCTCTCCGCGCTCGGCGCCAATGCGGGCGCGCGGAATCCCTACCTGGCCGTGCGCGGGCGACTCGAACAGGAACTGCGGGCGAGCGCGCTGCCGTTCGTCATCGCGCGCCCGGCGTTCATCACCGGCGGCGATCGCGACGAGTTCCGGCCCGGCGAACGCATGGCCTCGGTGGTGCTCGACGGCGTGCTCGGAACGCTTGGCGCGCTCGGCGCGCGCGGACTCCGGGATCGCTACGCGTCCCTCACGGGTGGGGAACTCGCACGCGGACTGGTCGCGACCGCGCTCGCGGATCGCACGGGCCGGGTGGAGGTCGACGCCGCGGCAGTGCGTGCCGCCGCGGCGCGCTGGACGGCGGACCACCCGGCGGCTTCGCGATCAGCGGCGGCGCCGTGAGTGCGTCGAAGGACTATGACGCCGAGTACTTCCGGCGCTGGTACCACGACCCGTCGCGCCGCGTGATCGCGCCCGCGGCCGTTGCTCGCAAGGTGCGGCTCGTGGTCGGCATCGCCGAGGCGCTGCTCGAGCGGCCGATCCGCACGGTGCTCGACGTGGGGTGCGGCGAGGGCGCTTGGCGCGCACATCTCCGGCGGCTCCGTCCGCGCGTGCGCTACACCGGCGTGGAGTCGAGCCGGTACGCCGTGGAACGCTTCGGCCGCTCGCGCGGCGTCCGCGACGGATCCTTCGGCACGCTCGACACGCTCGCGTTGCGCGGTCCCTACGACCTCATCGTGGTCTGCGATGTGTTGCACTACGTCCCCGAGGGCGAGCTCGCTGCGGGCTTCGGAGCCGTGGCGCGGCTCCTCGGCG
>JAOUHR010000035.1 GCA_029884515.1 Gemmatimonadota bacterium | reverse complement strand
GTGCGTGCCTCGTACGCGACCACGAAGTCCGGGAGTCGCGCCGTGGTGAAGCCCTCACGCGGCAGGCCGAGCGCACCGATCGCACGCTCGATCGCCGGGGGCTCGCCCTCCACCTCCACCAGCACATCCATCCGCGGATAGCACTCGAATCGCACCACCGCGCCGTCGAGTGCGTACTGCTCGATCTCGCGATCGATCTCGCGCGTCACCTCGTAGCCGAGGCGCTCGAGGATCAGCGCCAGGTCGTGCGGATCGCCGGTGGGCACGGAGCACTCCTCCCGCACCTTGTAGCCGTCCACGTAGGTCGTCGGCCCCTTGAAGTCGAGCGCCGAGCGCACGGAGTCCGCCCGATAGACGCGCAGCCGGAGCACGTGGTCCTTGAGCGCAAGCGAGCGGTCGGCGGTGTCGTAGCGCCGGTCCTCGAGACGGCCGGCGTACGTGCGCGTGGCACCCGCGGCCTCGAGCGCGGCGCGGGCGCGGGCGAGGTCGGGCACGACGCCCTTCAGCTCCACCTCACGCATCACGGATCACCTCGAGCACGCGCGCCGTGTCCGAGAGGTCGGCGAACGTGGCCACCGGCGCGTGCTCCGTGAGCTCCTCCACCGAGAACCCGCCGGTCGCCACGCCGATCGCGCGCGCGCCCACGCCGCGGCCGCACTGCATGTCGGCCGGGGTGTCCCCGATGATCACCAAGTGCTCGCCCGGCACGTCGCGGCCGAGCAGCGCGCTCGCGCGCTCGCGCGCGATGGGCGGCAGCATCGGACGGTCCTCGTGGTCCGACCCGTACGCGCCCACCCGGAAGCGCTCGTGCACGAGTCCCGCTGCGCCGAGCTTCACGCGAGCCCCGTCCACCAGGTTGCCGGTGAGGAGCCCGAGCACGAGGTCTTCCGCGGCCTCGACCGCGTCGAGGAGTGCGGTCACGCCCGGGAGGGTGTGCGCGCGACGCGCGCCCTGCGCGAACTCGGCGCGGAGTCCCGCGAGGTATGCGTCGAGCACGGCCGGCATCCGCGCGTCGATGGTGGCGTCGTCGAAACCGGCGAGCCGCATCGTCTCGCGGACGATGAGCTTGTCCGTCTTGCCGCCGTAGCGGTACTCGGGCGGCCCGCTCGTCCCGAACGCCTCACGCAGCGCCCCTTCCATGGACAGGCGCCCGGCCCCGCCACTCAGGAGGATCGTCCCGTCGATGTCGAACAGGACGACCCTCATGTGGGACGCGACAGGTAGAGGCCGCCGATGACGGTCGCCGCCCCCGCGCCCTGGAAGAGCGTCGGCACCTCGGCCAGCGCCACCCACGCGACCAGCACTGCCACGATCGGCTGCAGGTTCGCGAACATCGCCGTGCGCGTGGGGCCGATCTCGTGCACGCCGCGATACCAGAGCAGGTAGCCGACCACCATCGCGCCGAGCCCCGAGTATGCGATGGCGCCCCAGGTCACGGGGGTCATCGCCGCCCACTCCGTACGCAGCAGCGCCGGCGACGCGATCACCACCAGCGGGATCACCCCGCCGAGGAGCGTCCACGCGGCGAGCCGGATCGCGTCCACCCGCTTGGAAAAGGGGAGGAGGAGCGTCGTGTAGAACGCCCACGCCACCACGGCAGCCAGGATCATTAGGTCGCCCACGAGGTGCGCCGTGCCTTCGGACGAGATGGACCCGCTGATCACGAGGATCACGCCAGAGATCGAGAGCGCGATCCCGGCGACGGCGCGGAAGCGCAGCTTCTCGTGCCCGTACGCGCGGGCCACGAGGGCCACCACGGCGGGACTCGCCGCGACCACCAGCGACGCCGTGCCCGCCCGCGTGAGCGCGATACCGTTGATGAAGAGCACCTGGTACACACAGTGCCCGAGCACGCCGAGCGCCATCAGTCGGAGCCGGTCGGCGGTGCTGGCCCGCGTCCCGGGACGCCAGAGCGCGAACGCCATCAGCACCGCGCAACCGAGCGACATGCGGAGCGCATTGTAGGCGAGCGGCTCCATCACCTGCGTCCCGTATTTCACCACCGAGAAGTTGACGCCCCAGATCACCGCCATCACGACGAGCAGGAGCTCCGTCGTGTGGGAGGCGGTGCGCTCGTGAGGGAGTGCGAGCTCGGCGGTGGGCATCAGGAGAATCATAACGACAGACGGTGCACGGTAGACGGTGGACGGTTGAGTTATGGGGATCGGACTCCGCCAGGGCGCTCTACCGTCCGCCGCCGACCATCTGCCGTCCCTCACACACCCACCCCTCAACCCGTATCTTCCCCCCATGCATGTCTCCTTCGCCCTCTTCGCCGACGCGGCGAACATCTCGCAGGAAGGGAAGCTCAACGTCCTCGGCGTCTTCGACGCGCTGCAGGTGGCGACGGTGCCGACGGTGCACCCGCGCGCCACGATGATCGTGCGCATCAAGGCGCACCCCGACGACGCCGGGCGCCACACCCTGGCGTTCGCGTGGCTCAGCCCCGGCGGCGAGGAGGTGTGGTCCTCCTCGGGGGAACTCGACGTCGGCGCGCCGCCGCCGGGCGCGACGGAGCTCGACGTGCCCGTGATCGCAGCGATCGACCTGCCGATCCAGGAAGTCGGGACGCATGTGATGCGCGTCGCGCTGGATGGCGACCTCTGCGCAGAACTCCTCCTTCACGTGCGGACCGGCGCCCCCACCATCCCGTCCGTCGGCGGGATGGTCAGCTGACGCGTTCAATCCAGCCGAGGGCGTCGAAGCCGGCGTCGAAGCTCATCAACCGTTCCACCCCGCGCCGGTGCATCACCGCCGCATGGAGCGCGTCGCGCGCCGAGAGCCTGGCCAGCCCCATCAGCACGTCCCGCGCGCGCTGCACGTCCGCGGCGTCGATCGGGTAGACCTCGTCCACCACGCCCAGCAGCGCGTCGAAGGCCGGCTGGATGGCGTCGGGACGGCGCACGTAGTGGTAGCGATGCAGGATCTCCTGCAGCACCTCCGCGCTCGTGACAAGCTTTTCGCCGCGCGTGATGCAGCGCTCCAACGCCATGCGCGCCGCCTCCTTGTTGGGATGCGGCGCTCCGACGAGGTATATCGGGATGTTGGAGTCGATGAAGATCACGACTCGTCGCCGAGGTAGCCGCGCTCGATCTCGGTGAGCATCGCCCCGATGTCTGCCGTGGGATACCCGCCCTGTGCGGCCTCGCGCACGACGGCGAGCTTCCGCCGCGGCTCGGCGGCCGGCTCCTCCCGCCGGGCCGCGCGCAGCGCCTGCCGCACCCACTCGGCCACCGTCAGGCGGTGGCGCCGGGCGATACGGCGGATCTCGGCGAACTCCGACTCGTCGAGGAGGACCTGCAGTCGCTGACTCATTAGCATGAGTATGATATACTCCTGCTGAGAAGTCAAAGAGGCGCTCCAGGGACCGTTCCGTGCAGTGGAAGGGGTCGCGTGAAGAGGGAGGGTCGGGGCTACACCGGCCTGTCGCGGCCGGGGTCCGATGCGTGCTGGCCGGCGGAGGTCAGTCCGCGAGACCCGGCACGCCGTCGCGCCCGCGAGCGAGCCGCACGGCGCGCTCGATGGCCGCCTCGAGGGCCGCGACGGCGAGCATCTCGGCCTGCGCCAGCGGCGCGCGCGCGCCCTCCATCGGAGCGAGCGCGAAGATGATGTCGCCGTCGAAGCTCGACCCGGCGGGCGCGAGGCGCCGGTGATACGCGGCCGTCGCTGCGCGCGCGAGCTGGTGGAGTTCCAGACGCGTGAGCGCGGCGTCCACTGCGACCACCGCCAGCGTGGTGTTCGGCGAGGCGGCTGCGCCGAAGGCCCGCGCGGGGCCTCCCGAAGCGAGGAGCTGCTCGGTGTCCGCGAACGTGCCGTCGGGACGGCGGGCACCGGCGATGATGCGGCCACTCGCGTCTCGCACGTCGCCGAACGCATTGACGGCCACCATCGCGGCCGCGGCGCAGCCCGTCTCCTCCCGCACGGCGAGCCCGAACCCACCCTTCATCGCGCCCGACTTGCCGAGGATCTTCCCCACGGTGAGCCCGGCGCCCGCGCCGACCGCGCCTTCGCCTATCCCGTCGCTCACCGCCGCCTCGCACGCGGCCTCCGCCATCGCCGACGTCGGGCGCGCGTCGGGGCGGCCGAGCGGGGCGAGGTCGAAGAGCACGGCGGCGGGCACGATCGGCACGACACCCGCGCCAACGGGGAACCCCCGGCCGCGCGCCTCCATCCATCGCATCACGCCGGCCGCCGCGTCGAGCCCGAAGGCCGAGCCCCCCGCGAGGAGGACCGCATCCACCCGCTCGACGTGGTGGCCCGGCTCGAGGAGGGCGAGCTCTCGCGATCCGGTCGCGCGGCCGATCACCGCGCAACTGGCCCGGTGGGCGCCGCGCACGCCGCGGATGACCGTGCACCCCGTGGCGCCCGCCTCGTCGGTCGCGTGGCCGACGGCGAGCCCGAAGCGGGCGAGCGAGACGTTCATCCCGGGCGGCCCGCCACCGCACATCTCGAATGCGCAGTCACTTGCCTGACGGCTCGTCCTGCGCGCCCTCCTCGTCCTTCACGCACTTCGCACAGAGCACCACGCCCCGCAGCGAGCAGATCTGGCAGATGAAGGTGCCGCAGTGTTCGCACGGGTAGCCCTCGGAGGCACGCTCCTCGCGTCCGCAGGCCCGGCACACCATCGCATCACGCTCACTCATGCGTCCTCCCGCGAGCGGCGGTTCCGCGCTCGCACCCGGTCAACGTGGCTTCTCGGCGAGGTCATAGTCCCGGATCTTCTTGATCAAGGTCGCCCGCGAGATGCCCAGTTCCTTCGCGGCATGCGTCCGGTTGTGCGCGTGCGCTCGCAGCGTGCGATCGATGTGCGCGCGTTCGACCTCGGCCAGCGACCGCGGTTCGTGGTGCGTCACCTCGGCGCCGCTCGCGCCCTGCACCTCGCGCGGCAGGTGCACGAGCTCCACCGCGGGGAGGCCACGCGCCATCAGCATCGCGCGCTCCATCACGTTGCGCAATTCACGGATGTTGCCGGGCCACCCATACCGCAGCAGGGCGTCGAGCGCGGGTTCCGCGAGCTGCGTCGGCGCCCCCGGGAGGCTCGCCGCCAGCGTGTCCTGCACGTGGGCGACGAGCTCCACCAGGTCCTCACGAGAGCGCGACCGCAACGGCATCAGCTGGATGGGCATCACGGCGAGCCGGTAGTAGAGGTCCTCGCGGAAGCGGCCCGCGGCGACCTCGGCCTGCAGGTCGCGCGACGACGCCGCGATCACCCGCACGTTGGGGGCGATCTCCTCCGCGCCCCCCACCCGCCGGAACCCCTTTCCCTCGAGCACGCGCACCAGCTTCGGTTGCAGCACCGGGTCGAGGTCGCCGATCTCATCGAGGAAAAGCGACCCGCCATCGGCGATCTCGAACGCGCCGAGCGTGGTGCTCCCGCCGTTCGCGACGGTCGCCTCCACGCCGAAGAGCTCCGCGTCGAGCGACTCCGGGCGCAGCGTCGCGCAGTTCACCTCGACGAACGGCTTGCCGGCGCGCGGACTCTGCGAATGCAGCAGCTCGGCCACGCGGCCCTTCCCCGACCCGCTCTCCCCGACGATGAGGGCCGTGGTGCGCTCGCTCCCGGCGAGCAGCGCGATCTGGGCCTGCAGCTCGCGCATCGCGTTCGACGAGCCGAAGACCATGCCGGGTCCCTGCCCACGCTTGGCGGAGAGCCAGCGGCTCAGGCGGCGGAGCTGGGCCTTCTCGAGCGCGCGTTCGGCGGCGGCGGCGAGGTGGCTGAGGTCCACCGGCTTGGTGAGGAAGTTCTCGGCGCCCTTGTGCAGCGCATCCACCGCCATCGCGATGTCACCGTACGCCGTGACCATGATCACGACCGGGTGCTCGTCGCGGATCGCCGCGAGCACGTCGAAACCGGTCATGTCGGGCAGGCGCACATCGAGCAGCACGAGGTCCGGCCGCAGTCGACGGAAGGCGTCGATCCCGTCCTGCCCCGTGTACGCCTCCGCGACCTGGTGCGCCCCGTTGTGACGGAAGAACATCGCGAACGCGGTGGCGATCGCGACTTCGTCATCGATGATGAGGATGCTCGCCATGGCTGATGAAGATGCGCGAGGACCTCCGGGGCGCAATGCCGCGCGCCGAGGGTCAGAAGCGCCAGACCCGGAAGAGGTCGAACCCGAACTGCCGGGGGGTCGGCGCGAAGCCGCGAGCGCTCGCGCCGATGTTCTGCGCGCAGAGGATCGCGCTCGTCGGCGGCTCCACGCCGATCGAGGCGGTGAGGTCCGGCCGGAGGAGGTAGTCGAGCTTGACGCCGATGTTGTCGGCGAAGTTCGCGACGTTGCCGTTCCCACCCGCCACGATTTGGCCCACCTGGCAGAGCCCGGCGTCGAGGCGCACGAAGGTCTTGTCGCTGAGCTGCTTGGCACAGTTGAAGCGCGTGCCGGAGAGCACGCGGCCGCTCACGTCGCCGAGTCGTCCACGGTACCCCTCGAGGCCCGCGGTGGACAGCTGCGCGTCGTCGCACACGCCGCCGGCCGCCTTGCCGCCGAAGACGCTGCCGATGGACGAGATGACCACCCGGGCCGCGGTGGAGGTGTAGTCCGCGTCGCGATCGCCGATGGCGAAGCTCGGCCCCCCGGTCACGAGGTAGCTGATCAGGTCGGCGTTGGTGACGCGCAGCGAATCGGGTGTGGAGAGTTCGAGGGTGGGCGCGAGGAGCGTGCCGCCCAGGTGCGCGCGCACGCGCACGTCGGGCCGCGCGCCCTGCTGGCTGTACTGCCGCACGGTGTAGAGCGCCGAGATGTCGAGCGTGGGATTCAGCTCCGGCTCGCCGAAGAACTGGATCGCTCCCGTCTCCACGCCGAAGCTCCGCTGCACCGGCCCGAGGTTCAGGCGGTAGGTGCCGCGCACCGTCTCGAGGGAGCCGGTGAGCGCGAGCTGCGCGCGCTGCGTGTCGCGCGCCCGGATGTCCTGGTTCACGGTGATGGAGATGGCGCCACCGAGGTTGATGTTGGCCTCCTCCGATCGCAGCCAGACATCGCGCCCCATGCGCACGGGGACGTTGCGGACGGTGAGGTTCTCCTCGAGGAGCGACGGCCGCCGCGGCACGAGACGGCGGTCGATCAGCGACGCCGTGTCCACCAGGCCGAACCGGTCGAACTCCTCGAGCGCGATCACGTTCTTGCTCGCAAGCTCGGGGATGGCGATCACGCCGCGGTCCACGGTGAGGGCACCCGTGAGGGTGGCGCCGCGCAGCGAACCCGTGAGCCGGAGGCTGTCGGAGACGTCGAGGTCCGCCGCGTCGCGCTGGTTGTAGATGTGGAACTCCCGCAGTGCGAGGCGCAGGTCGAACGCCGGGTTCTCGCGGTCGGCGATGCGCATCCACCCCGTGGCCGAGGCGCGCCCGGTCCGGCCCGGCGAGGTCGACGTGGCGGTGAGCGTGCGCACCGCGATGCTGTCACGGAGGAAGCCGAGGTCGGCCTGCACGTTGCGCCAGCGCACGTCGCCGAGGGGCGCGAGGGCGAGGTCCCCGTTGCGGACGAGCAGGCCGCCGTCGAAGAGCGGGTGCGCCCAGGTGCCGCTGACGTCGACGTTCAGCGCGAAGTTCCCGGGATCGCCGTCGCTGCGGACGACGTACTGCTCGAAGAGCCGCAGCCCGACGGAGTCGGAGCGCACCCGCACGCTCACCGCCCCGTCGGAGGCCACGGACGGCCCGCCGGCGTCGAGTCCGAGCCGCACGGGGAGGGTGCCCTCGGCGTGCAACGACGGCGTGGCGCGGGCCCCGAGGTCGGCGGTGAAGCGGAGCGCATCCGACGCGGCGGTGGCCCGCGCGCGCAGCGAGTCCACGCGGATGCCGCGGACCAGCGCGCCCGTGAGCGCGGCGTCGAGCGCGAGTGCCGGTGCCGCGCGCGTCCCCGTGAGGCGGGCGTCGAGGTCGAGGCGTCCATCACCCACGTTCGAGAGCTGCAGCAGCTCGGCGATGTCGCTCACCGGCACGGCGCGGGCGGCTGCGGTGAGGGCCATCGGCCCCGACGACGGCGCCGCCCCCGCGACGCGCACGAGCGAACCGGGGCGACCTTGCAGCACGAACGAGTCCACCGCGAATCCGGCGGGACCGCGCAGGAAGGACGCGGGGCCGGCGAGCGTCCACCGCTGCAGCTCCGTCGTGACGGCGAGCGAATCGAGTCGGATCGCGAGACCGGACGAATCCCGGGAGAGCCGCGCGAGGCTGCGTGTGGTGGTGCCCCGGAGGCCGGTGGTCTGCATCGACACGGAGGCGCTCTGTTCGCCATCGAGGTCCAGCTGCGCGACCGAACGCGCGATGCCGAGCCCGATCACGCGGGCCGTGTCGATCTGGAGTTCCGCCCGGCCGCGCGGCGCCGACGGCAGTGAACGGAGGTCGGCGGTGCCGGCGACCCGCTCGGCGCTCATGCCCCGCGCAAGGAGCCCGGTGCCGTCGAGCGCCGCGCGCAGGCCGAAGTCGCGGACCCGGCCGTCGAGGGTCGCCTCGAGCGTGAACTGGCCGGCGAGCGAGTCCGTCTCGCTCCTCGCCAGCCAGCGGCGGAAGCCGCCGAGCGAATCGACCGTCATCCGCAGGCGCAGGGAATCGCGCACGCCGACGTGGAGACCGAGCGCCCCGGCACCGTCGATCTCGAGGGCGGAGGTCTCGAGGTGCAGCGAGTCGAGGTGCGCGAGACCGTCCGCGAACCGGAGGCCGATGTCGCCGACGAACACGCGGATGCCGTCGAGGGTCGACCGGTCCAGCCCGAACTGCGCGGTGCCTGCGAGGTTCGCCAGCGAATCGCCCGTGACGTCGAGGACTGCCTGTGCGGTGAGCTCACCGCCCGGCGCGCGGGCATTGTCGAGCGCCACGCGCGGATCGAACGCCGTGAGGTTGAGCCGCCCCGCCAGCCGGTAGCCCGGCGGGACGGCGTCCACGCGGAGGTCGCCCTCCATGCGCCCGGCCGGACCGACCAGGTCGCCCCCGACCGTGAGGTCGGAGAGCGACCCGCGCGCGCGGATCGGCCCGGTGAACTCGCCGCGGAGCTTCACCACGGGGTACGAACGCGCGAGCGCCGTGAACGAGAGCGGTGTGGCCACGGCCGCCATCTCGTAGCTCATCTCCACCAGCCCGTCCGTCAGCCGCCCGCTGCCGCGGAACCGCGACTCGGGTGCATCGCCGTCGCGGTGCGTGAAGTCGCCCTCGGTGATCCGCACGTCGAGCCAGGACGAATCGAGTCGCGCGCTGCCGGAGAGCGTCCCGTTCACGCGAGGGAAATCGGGATCGAGGAACTGCGGCGTGCGCAGGTCCATCTCGTCGAGCACGAGGTCGAAGCCGCGGAAGACGGTCCTGGACGGGTAGAGGATGTCGAGCATGCCCCGCCCGTGACCGCGCGTGATCGCACCGGGGATGTTCGCGTCGCGGAAGGTCGCGATGGCGGAGTCCACCATGAACCGGTTGAGCGGGCCTCCCGGTCCGCGCACGCGCCCGGCGATGGTGCCGCGATAGGGCAGCGGGAAGGGCATCGTGTTGAACCGCTCGAGCAGCGCGAAGTCCACCGGTGTGCCCTCGAGATCCACGTCCTCCACGGCGAGCACCGGACCGCCCACCACCCAGGTCATCTTGCCGCGGATGTGCGAGGCATGGCTCCGCACGTCGAGATCCGTCAGCGCGTAGGAAAGGCCGTTCGGCACGTTCGGCGCCGTGGTGATGTCGAGCACCACGCTGCCGCCTCCGGTGGTGGGCAGCGACGCCGAGAGCCATGCCACGTCGGCGAGGGCGACGCTGTCGCCACGGATGCGCACGCGCGGCCGGATCGGCTGCCCCGATCCCCACCAGATCTTCCCCTCGGCGTGCCCGACCGATCGCGGGAGCGCGAAGTCGGGGAACTCGAACCAGACGGAGTCGCCGAGCCAGCGCGCCTCGCCCCGGATGCCGTGGAAGTCGAACGGCGGGTCGGTCTCGCTCACGTCGAGCCGCGCGACGTCGAAGCGCCGTCCCGCGGAATCCGGGTAGGCGAGTCGCATCCGCGGCAGCTCGGCCTGGATCGCGCGCCAGCGCCAGGTGCGCACGTAGCCCCGGCCCGGCACGCGGCGCACCTCGGGCCGGCCCAGCGCGAGCGCGACGGCCACGGCGCTGTCGCGGCGCGCGCCACGGAGCGAGTCGGGCGGGTTCCAGGGCAACTGGAGCACGAACTCGCCGTCGTGCACGCGCACCTGCTCGAACACCACCATCGCCCCGAATCCCGAGCGCGAGCCCGGCACCCGCACCCGCCCCGAGCGCGGCCAGATGAGGTCCTTCGTCCAGCGATCCTGGAAGTCGCGGCGCATGTACGCGACCGGACGCTCAACGTCCACGCTGCGCAGGATCAGGCGTCCGTCGATCAGGTCGCGCGGATCGTACGTGATCCGCACCGGGCCCGAGGCGAAGAACACCGAGTCGCCGGGGTCGCGGATCTCGACGGAGTCGGCGGTCAGGTCGGTGAGGAAGGAGCCGCTCAGCGTGCCGAGATGGAAGGTGCCCCGCACCGAGCGCGAGAGCTGGGCCTGGGCGAGGCGGCGGATGAGGTCGCGCCCGCGGTCGCTCTGCGTGGCGACGACGAAGCCGGTGATCACGCCGGCGAAGATCACCAGCATCACGAGCGCACTCACCAGCGCGACGAGGCGGCGACGGCCCATCATCTCAGAACGCCTGTCCGATGGCGATCGAGGGCGTGAGCCGGCTGAAGAAGTTCGAGCCGGTGGGCGGACGGAACGAACCGGGGCACGCGCCCTCGGACTGCACGAGCCGGGCGCCGGAACCCGACCCCTGGAGGGTGACGGGGAGCGTGTTCCCCGGACTCACGCAGAAGAGCGCGCCGCCGGAGGCCACCGGCGCATCGTAGTAGGCCGCGCCGCTCGTGCGCTGGTAGGGGTTGTACGCAAGGTCGGCGCGGAGGAAGCCGATCGGCGTCTTGATGCGCACGCCAAACCCGGGTGTCCACCGGATGGCGCTGGACCGCAACCCGCTGAGCCCCTGCCCGCGGTTCCAGACCTGTCCCGCGTCGGCGAAGAGGGTCCAGCGCAGCAGGTTCTGCAGGAAGGGGCCGGCGAACCGGATCTCGGCATTCGCCACCACGAGGGTGTTCCCTCCCGTGGGCACGGCGCGCTGGCCGACCGAGTCCACGTTCGCGCGGAAGTAGACCGTGTCCGTCGCCGACATCGGCGCGCCGACCCGCATCCCGCTCGCATCCACCGTGTCGTACGCGGTGGGGATGTAGACGGCGGGCCCGAGTTC
>JAOUHR010000034.1 GCA_029884515.1 Gemmatimonadota bacterium | reverse complement strand
GCCGAGAACGAGTTGCACGACTTGACGGAGTTGATCAGGAACCCGTCGGCCTCGTACTCCCTGATGTATCGCACGAGCATGTCCACGCGCGACGGCAGGTTCAGATTGGTGTAGCAGCCGCTGCAGTAGTCCGCCATCGTCCCCAGCGGATCCGACGGATCGTGCCGGAATCCGGAATCGTACGTGCCGCCGACCTTGGTGTAGGTGGACGCCACCACGACCGCTCGCTCGTCCGCGAACATCTTCCAGAAGTCGCGGAAGCTCGTCCAGTTCGGCGGGCCCTCGACCACGAGGCGGTAGCGCTGGTCATCGAGCGGACCCTCAGGTGTCACCGGCCCGAGCCCGGCGGCAGCACGCGCCTCCACCTCGGCGCGCAGCGCACGGTAATAGTCGACGCCCTCCTGGGTGCCGCGGAACGCGCTGAAGATCGGCCCCACGTAGTACACGGTGCCGAAATACCCGTCGATCGGACTCGGGTGCAGCTTGCCCGCCTGCAGCACCGCGACGAGATCATCCTCCGCCTGCGCCGAGAGCGCGAGGTGATGCTTCAACCGCTCCTCGTCGTACGCTCGACCCGTCGCCTTCTCCAGCGCCGGGATCACCTGATCCCGGAGCTGTCGCAGCATGTACTCGCGGTGCGCAGGCTCGAGCGTGCCATCCCCCTGATACGGAACGTGCAAGAAGACCACGGGGCAGTCGTATTCCTCGCGGAGCAGCTCGAACCACTTCATGAAGGTGTAGCAGCCCGTGTAGGAGAGCAGCAGGAGATCCGGCTTCGGCAGCTTGGTGCCCGCGGGACCGATGTTGCCCGCGCGCATCATCCCGATGTCGCACTTCACGTAGGTGCACACGTCCTCCGAGTGCCCCGCCCGTTCGGCTTCGGCGATGAAATCGCCGGAGAGCTTGCGCATCCCCGACTGCAGCGCGTTGATCTCGGGGAGCATGGGGAGCGCGCCGAACGACCGGATCAACTCCGTGAGGTTCCCGGGCACGAACGTGTAGACCACGGGCTCCTTCGTCTCCGGCGCCTTCTCCAGGCGAGCGAAGTGGCCCGCGATCATCTCCTTCTGCAGCTCCATCGAACGGTCCTTCATCGCCTCCTTCCGCACATCCTGCACGACCTCCTTCACGGCGTCCTCCACGCGCCCGGCCATCACGCACCTCCCCACAGCTTGATCGAATCGGCAAAGGTGCCGGCCTGCTCGCGATACTGCTGGAACTGCCCCGTGTTCTCGGAATACCTGAAGGCCATGCACGGCAACCCCTCGCGCTCCGCGCCGGAACGCAGCATCGGCTGGTCGAGCAGCGCGGGATCGCAGAAACTGGGCGCCGCGAAGATCACGCCGTCTGCGTTCGACGCCGCCGCCAGGTCCGCCGTCAACCGCCTCTTCCCGTTCGCGTCTCCCTCGTACATCACCGAGGTCCGCACGCCGGAACTCACGAGCGCCGCGGCGAGCGCACGCAGCGGATCCCCGTCGACGGGGACGTCGCCCGTCAGGAATCGGTTGCCCAACAGGAAATCGTCGTCCACCACGTAGCAGCCGGCCCGCTCGATCGACTTGATCAGCCCGAGTGGTGGCTGTTCGCAGAAGGCGCCCAGCACGATCACGCGGCTGTTGTCACGGGCGCGGCGCGGGTCGGCCTCCACCGCGGCCAGATAGGCGCGGGACTTCGCGAGGAACTGCTCGGCCGGGATCACCTCTCCAGCCCTCAGGAGCAGGTACAGTTCCTCGGCGGGAACGTCCCACGGGCGATCCCGACGGACCCCGTACAGCTGCCGTACCATGGCGCGCACTTCATTATAGAGTGCGATCGACCGGTGCAGCACCTCGTCAGTGGGACGCCGGCCCGAGCGCTCGGAGAGATCGTCGACCAGGCGCCGGAGCTCCCCCTCCCAGAACTCCGTGGCGGCCCCGATGTCAGGGGACTGCGGCACGTCCATGTACCGCACGTACGTGTCCGGGTAGAGCATCTTCCACATGCCCGAGAGGTTCCGGATCACGTCGCAGGTGGAGGGGAACAGCATCGCCGAGAGGAAATCGAGCCGACCCGACTGTCCGAGCTCGATGACCGACCGAGGCAGGTGGCAGATGTACGACTGATAGAAGGCGTCGCCCCGGATCGTCTCGATCTGGTCGCCCGCGCCGTGGATGCCGACGGGCAGGAATCCGCAGGCGTGGAGTACCTCGCGCGGTGCGTACACGGGGAGGTATCCGCCCGCCAGACGGCTGGAATCCTCCTCCAGCCACTGGCGAGCTGAGGCGAAATCGACGTCCTGGGAGACTTCCCGGGCCCAGTCGAGTATCTCCGCTCGCGCCACGCGGCCTCCGGTCCCTGGAAAAGGAGCGACCCTTGAAAATACTGAACGAACGTTCGATATATTATGGCGCGAGTCCTCCCTTGTCCAGCCCACCTCTCGAATCAGCCCCCAGGGTGATCGACGCGCACGAGGAAACGATGGGTCGCACCTCCAGAAGCCTGAGTCTCGACACGGTCGGGGTCGTCGGATCGGGACAGATCGGCCCCGACATCGCCCTGTTCTTCGCGAAGTCCCTGCACGCCCGCGGCACCAAGGTCGTGGTCGTGGATGTCTCGCCCGACGCCTTGGAGCGTGGCGAGGCCAAGTGTCGGAAGAAGATCGCGAAGGGGGTCGAGACCAGGGCGTTCACGGCGCAGGACGCCGCGGCCATCGGTGCTGCGCTGGTCTTCACCACCGACATCGGAAGACTCGCCGATGCGGGGCTCGTGATCGAAGCGGCCACCGAGGACGCCGACGTCAAGCGGACGATCTTCGCATCACTCGAGGCCACGTGCGGCGCGACCGCTGTGCTCGCGTCGAACTCCTCACACATCGAGCCAGAGGTCGTCTTTGACGGGCTCCGCGATCCTTCGCGCGCGCTCGTGATCCACTATTTCTTCCCCGCGGAACGCAACCCGCTCGTGGAGATCGTTCCCTCCGCGAAGACCGATCCGCGGCTCACGGAGGACGTGCTCGCGTTCTACGAAGGCATCGGGAAGGTGCCGATCGCCGTCCGTGGGCGGTTCGGCTTTGCGGTGAATCCGGTGTTCGAGGGGCTCTTCCTCGCGGCGGCACTCGCGGTGGAAGAGGGGCTCGGCACCGTGCGCGAGGTGGATGCGGCGGCGCGACGCGCGCTCGGTCTGGGCGTAGGGCCATTCACGGCCATGAACCTGACGGGCGGGAATCCCATCACCGCCCATGCGCTCGACGTGATGACCACGAAGCTGGGAACCTGGTATCGCGTCCCGCGCCTGATGCGCGAGACGATGGCGGCCGGCGGGGAGTGGGAGGTGGCGCGCCGTGACGATCCCGTGGAACTCCCGCCCCTCCAGGAGGAGCGCATCGGCGACGTCATGCGTGGGGCGTTCTTCGGTCTGGCGGGGCAGATCCTCGACAGTGGCATCGTCACGCTCTCCGATCTCGAGCTGGCGGTCGAGATCGGCCTTGTGGTTCAGCCGCCGTTCCAGGCGATGAACGCACTGGGCCTCGACCGCGCGCTCGGCCTGGTACGGGACTACGCTGCCGCTCATGCGGGGTTCCGTGTCCCGCGTTGTCTGGTCGAACAGGCCGCGCGTCGCGAACCGTTCCCTGTCGATTGGGTTCTGCGACGAGACGTCGAGGGGATCGCCGTGCTCACCATCCGGCGACCGCAGGCACTGAACGCGCTCAACGCCGATGTGTATGCGCAGCTCCACGAACGGTTCACCGCGCTTCGGGACGATCCGCAGGTGGTGGGTGTCGTCCTCACCGGATTCGGGCCCAAGGCATTCGTGTCAGGAGCCGATGTGCACTTCCTGGCCGCGATCACGTCACCGCAGCAGGGGCTCGCGACCTCGCTGGAGTCGAAGTCCGTCGGGAACCTCATCGAGTCGCTCGGAAAGCCGGTGGTGTGCGCCCTCAACGGATTCGCGCTCGGCGGAGGATGCGAGCTCGCGCTCTGCTGCACCGCGCGCATCGCGCGGAAAGGCCTGTCGCTCGCCGTCGGAACGCCGGAAGCGAAGCTCGGCATCATCCCCGGCGCGGGCGCGACGCAGCGCCTGCCACGACTGGTCGGCGTGGAGTTGGCCGCACGGATGCTCAGGACGGGTCAGGGCCTCTCGGGCCGGGAGGCGCTCGCCAGCGGATTCGTGCACGCCGAAGTGGAGGGCGACCTCGTCGCGGCGGCCGCCGCCCTCGCGCGCGACATCGCGCGCGGCAGGTCACCGATCGCGCGACCGGATCCTGGTCCGCTCGTGACCCCATCCGAGTTGCCGCCGCTGGACATCGGGCACTTGAGCCGGGCGATCGATGCGCTGATGTGCCGGGCGATCCTCGAGGGCTGTCGGAAGCCGCTCGCCGAGGGGTTGCGCACGGAGTCGGAGCTGTTCGCCGCCTGTTGCGCGACCGAGGACATGGGGATCGGGATCCGGAATTTCACGCAGAACGGGCCGCGTGCGAACGCCGTGTTCGTGCATCGCTGATCGCGGCGGTGCCGGCGGTCGACGTGAGGGCGGGGACCGGCACGGCGATGGCGGATCCGTGCGCTCGGCGCTCAGGCCGACTGGCGGCCGCCTCGCCGATGATCAGAACGAGAGCCGGACGCCCCCATTGATCGTCCGCCCGGCGAGTTCGGTCCACGCATCCGTGGTCCACCGCCCGCCACGCCCCCGGGTCGGCAGCAGCAGCGGATCGTGCCTGGTGAGCCGCACGTCGGTGATGTTCTCGAGGTTCAGGAAGAGCCGCGCCGGCCCGATCCGGTGCTCGACGAGTGCGCCGATGATGACGGTCGACGGGCTCTCGAGGCGGTACGGGTTATGCTCGAGCGCCTGCGTCCCGGTGTAGTAGAACTCGAGACCGATGCGACCGCGTCCCTCGATCTCGTACATCCCGACGATCCCCAGCGCCTGCCGCGGCACCAGCGGCGCGTCCTCGCGGAGGCCGGTCTCCGCCGAGACCTGTGTGGCGCGCAGCACCGCATACGACGCCGTCACGTGCCAGGGCCCGGCGACATGGCGCACGAGCACCTCGGTGCCGAGCGTGCGGGTCGGGCGATCCACGTTCAGGAGCTCGAGACGCGTGGGGCCGCCCGGGATGAGCGGTGGTGCCTCGGCGGTCGCGAGCGGGTCGCGCACCTCCGCGCCGAACAGGCTCAGGTTCACCTCGACCGCGCCGAGCGGCCCTCCGAGGTCGAGCGACGCCGTCGTGGCGCGCTCGAGCGTGAGCGTCCCCAGCGGCACCAGCGCCGTCAGTCCCGTCACCTCGGTCTCCTCCGTGAGCGCCGATGGCGCGAAGATGCCGCTCCCGCCCGAGAGCCGCGCCGTCCATCCGGCGACGCGCGACGTTTCTGATGCGCGGAGGAGTGCCGAGAGCCGCGGCGTGAAGGTCGCACCATGCTCGCTGTGCGCGTCGACTCGAGCCGTCGCGGCGATCGCCAGCCAGGTCGTCGGGTCGAGGTCGATGAGGGCGAACAGGCCCGGCGTCGTGTGCACGAAGTCGAACCCGCTCACGTTCGCGTTCGCGTAGCGGTCGTGCGAGAGCGCGGCGCCGAGCACCGTGCTCACGCGCTCGCCGGGCCGGAGCAGCGAGACCTCGGCGAACCCGGTGCCGTGCGAGTCGCTCTCCGGCACCGGTCCGAATCGGTGATCCTGCTGCTGCGAGGCGAAGGAGAACCGCGCCGAGAGGAAGCTCGAACCGACGGGGGTGCGCCCGGCCGCGCCGACGTCGAATCGGGTCGTGCTGAGCGCCTCGCGATAGGGGAGGCCGTTCGGGGCGGTCGCGCCGCTCAGGGTGCCTCCCTCGCGCGTCTCGTCGAGCAGCCCGGCGGTCACGAAGAGCGTTCGGCCCGCGCTCCCCGTCCAGAAGAGTCGAGGCCGCACGAGAAGACGCCGATACCCCGCGAGGTCCGTCCAGCCGTCGTTGTCGACGTCCTGCCGCACTTGATGGTGGACGCCGGCGAGCAGCGTATAGCCGAGCCGCTCGTTCACCGGTGCAGCGGCGAAGACGACGGCGTCGGTGCCGGCGCGCGAGGTGCGGTTGAGCAGCAGTTCCCTCTCGGGAGAATCCCCCGGCCGGCGCGAGATGAGATTCACGACGCCGCCGAGCGCCTGCGCGCCGTAGAAGGCCGAGGCGGCGCCCTTGATCACCTCGACGCCGCCGAGGTCCATCGGCGGGATCTGCAGCAGGCCCAGCCCGCCCGTCTGCCCGCCGTAGAGGGGCAACCCGTCGCTGAGCAACTGCGTGTAGCGTCCCCCGAGCCCCTGGATCCGTACCGTAGCGCCCCCGAGCGACGGCGACGTCGTCTGCACTCGAAGTCCGGAGGTCTCGTTGAGCAGCATCGCGATGTCGCCCGGCGTCATCAGGAGCTTCTCGTCCACCTCCTCGCGCGAGATCACCTCGACCCGCAGCGGCTCGTCCTCGATGCGCCGCTCGCCGCGCGTGGAGCTGATCACGACCGACTCGAGCTCGGTCGCGCCGGCGAGCGCGAACCGGATGGTCGTGTCGCGGCCGGCGACGAGGGTCAGGTCGAGCGAGTCGGGCGCGAGACCGGTGCGGGAGGCGATCACGCGATGCCGGCCAGGCGGCAGCAGGAGCGTCGCGACGCCATCGGTCCCGGTCTGGGCACCGGTGCGGCCGGCTCGCACGACGACCGCGCCGGCCGCCCGACCCTCGTGGACGACCTCGACGCGAAGGGCCACCTGCGACTGGACGGCGACCGGGGCCGCGACGGCACCCGTTGCGAGGGAGAGGAGGACGCCGGCTCGGCGCATCGGGTTCATCATGCGGCGAACCCTAATAGTGAGGGCGTGCACCAACCACCTCCGGACGCCCGGCACGCCATCTACGAGATCCGCCTGACCGGCGGGGATGAACTCGTACGCGAGATGGCGGCGACATTCGCGAAGTTCGCGAGCGCCCAGGTGGAACGACTGGCTGAAGCGAGCGCCGCGGGCGCCCTCGACCAGGTCGCGGATGGCAGCCGTGACCGCGCAGACCGCTGGGACCGCGGGCGGGCCTGACGCTATCGGCGCAGCCGCTCCGGCATGCCGATACGCGCGAGCAACGCCTGGAATTGCGGTTCCCTCCGGAAGGGGTACAGCGCCGGCATCGCGTTCAGGACCTGCAGCAGGTCGGGATCGCGCTCGGCGACCGCGCGGTCCAGCATGGCATAGGCGCTGTCCCTGGCGCCGACCAGGAACAGGAGGCCGGCGCGCTGCGCGTATCGCGGGTCGCCGTCCAGGGCCTTCAGCGCGCGCCGCACGCCCGCCGTGTCGCCCCGCGCCGACGCGATGAGTCCCTCGTTCCATGAGCGCGCCTGACCGCCGGCGACACGGACCGACACACGGACCGACAGCGTCATCGGGATGTTGGCCCGCGGCCGCGTCTCACGCTCTCCTGGGATTCCCAGACGAGCCACGCACGCAGGCTCCTACGCCCCCAGGATTCGGATGTCGAGCTCCTCCACATAGCCACACGACCCGCACCGGACCGTGACCGGGTTGAGCGACGACGCGCTGGCCGCCCGGCCACACCTCGAACACGGTAACGGCATGACTCTGCGATATGCGCGGATGAGCCCCATCCAACTGAGCAGACCTATCGCGATCACGAGCGCGGGAATCAGTCCAAAGCCAACGCGGCTGGTGCGCAACGCGACGAACACACCCGTGGTGATCAACGCGGCGCCCAGGAAGGGTCCTGCAAGAAGGCCGACCCAATACAGCGCGCGGGCCGCTCGCGTCAGCATGTGCCTCAACCGTCTCCCTCCGGAAGGTTCGCGCCCGATCGTCGATCCACGTCGGTCCAACGACCGCCGCTCAGCCGCCTGTCAGGCCGCGCAGAGAGCTCAGCGACAGTCACGCTCCACGCATGCCAGCCCGCACGATGCGAGCGGTGACCGAAAGCTGTCCCACGTGACGCATCGCGTGTTCTGCGCCATGCACCAGGCAACCGATGACGGTCGCAGGTAGCCGGGCCCGTCCCACGGCACGAAAGTCGCCAAGTGTTGAAACATCGATCGTGCGAAGCTCGGCGATGGCGATGTCGACTCGTGTGGACAGGGCGTCCAGGACTGTCGCGACGTCCGCTCCGAGAAGTTCCTGACCTTCCGACTCAATCGCCGCGAATTGTTCTGCCGACAATGCGGTCCCTCGAGCGTAGGTGAAGAGGCGATCGATGACTCCTGCTATATGTCGCACATGAAAGGCGGCGGAAGCCACCCCGGCAGGGCGGGCGTTCCATTCTTGCTCCGTCAGAGGCGCGACGATCTCGCCGACACTCTCGCGCACTTGAAGAAGGATGTGCGCGATCGGTTGCAGCACGGAGGGGATGCCGTCGATGGGACCACGCTGCCACCACTCGGTATTCGCCATTCGTCCTCGACTTCCTCGTGGGGAGCCGCCAACCCGCCACCCTGGCCGGCCGTCCGTCACCAAGCGCCGTCAGGCAGCGCCGCCGCCTGACTTGGCCCGGTTCTCTACGAACACGAGAATCAAGGTGGCGATGGGGCCGCCGATGCATGACCCCAAGAACCAGAGCACTGCACTCCGACCTTTGAGCTGGGCGATGTTGGCGTTGATAAGCGCCAAAGCGCCCCAGCCGACCGCGTAGCCCTGATTCATGCTGCGCCTCCGAGGTTGACTCGTCTGCCGAACGTGTATCAGACGGTTCCGCCCCGCAACCCTCATCACGCCGGCTGGTTCGATCGACCGCCCCGAACCGAAGCGGCTGCGCGACGCGCAACACGGCACTGCCTGATTGGGCAATTCCGCGCTCCGCACGAGACAGCCGCCGAGTCCGTCCGCGACGAGAAAGGGGGCCAGCGGCGCTTCCGCCGCTGGCCCCCTCCCTCACCTCCCCCTCCCTGCCGCTTCTTCCGCCATCGCGGCCGTGCGAACGGCGGTACTGCGCTGAGGGGTGTGGATCCAGGAACGGTCGGTAGCGTCTGATTCGTGACGCGGATTACAGAGCTCTTCCCACAGGATCAGGGTGCAACCCCCTACAGCGTTCTCCGTCGAGCCGGTGAGGATTCGCTTTGGCCCGGTGTGATTTCACAGGTTCTCGTGCTCCATGGATGGCCGCCGGATCGAGGCCTGAATCCGCCGGAGCGCCAGCCGGCGGGGAGGCATCCAGATGGCCCACGCACGCGCGCACGCGCTGCTGTTCCTCGCGCTGTTCGCACCGGCCTGCCAGGCGATCGACACCGAAGCGAGGTCCTCCTCCCCGCTGCAGGGCGCGTGGAGACTGGTCGCCATCGAGTACGTGGCGGCCGACGGCCGCGCGACCGCAGGCACGCCACAGGAGAGTCTCTTCCTGTTCGCCGACGGCCGGTACAGCATGGGGTATTCGCATCACCCGGCGCGTTCGCCACGGTTCGCAGCGCCCTTCAGCCCGACGGAAGCCGAGAGGCGCGAGCGGTTCAGTGCGCTGGTCACGAACGCCGGGAGGTACCACCTCACGGACTCGCGGCTCGTGCTCCGGCCGGAGTTCGCGCTCTACCCCTCCGTGATCGACAGCGAGACACGGATCGGCGTCGGGGTCTCCGGCGACACGGCGACGCTGACCTACGTCGATCAGAGGACGGCGGACGGCGTCGCCGATCCGTATTACGAAGGTGGAGCGAAGTACGTGCTCCGCCTCGTGCGGCTGCGAGAGTGACGTCGCCCATGCATGCTCGAATGCGCGTTCTCGGAGTGGTGGGTGCGTTGGCGAGCGTGGCCTGCGCGAAGCCCGCGCTGTCCCGCAGCGCGCCTCCGGCGGAGGCGATCGTCGAGGCCGACGCGCGAGGCCTGATCAGGCTGCGCGAGTACACGAGGCTCGACCGCGAACATCAACTCGGGGCCCAGGCGATCATCGCCGACATGCGCACCCGCGGGGAGGAGCCCGAGGGCTACTTCGTGCGCATCCGTGCCGATGCGGACCCTGACCTGCAGTTGTTCGAACTCTACCATTTTCGCGGCCTCATGGCCGATCGCCGCGACGCGGTGGGCAACGCGAGTGGGAAGGACATGCTCGTGACGTACAGTCGGCGCCTGCGTGCCGTGACGGTTCGACTGGTGTGGAAGTGAACCTGGGGGAGTCCCGGCGCGGAGGACTGGCAGGTGTTCAAGGTCATCTCAGCATGGAGGCGACATGCGACTGCATCTCACCGCGGTACTCGTGGCAACACTCCTCGTGCCGACCACAGCGTCGACGCAGAGCTGGAGTCCGGCGGAGCGCGAGATCATCGACCTGAACCAGGGCTGCTGGGATGCCTGGGCGAGTCATGAGCTGCCGCGCATCGCAGCCACGTGCAACGAGCATCCGGACGCACGGAGCTGGTGGACGCCGAACGCCGCACCGGACAAGGGTTGGTATGCCACGAACGTGCGTCGATTCATGGATGCCGTCGGCTCGAAGGAGGTGTGGATCTACTGGGAGATCAATCCCATCTCGGTCCGGATCTTCAATGGGACCGCCCTGATCCACTTCTGGGCCACGCAGACCGTGCGTGGGATCGACGGCGAGGTGAAGACGACGAGCCAGAAACAGCTCAACATCTGGCAGCGCATCGACGGCCGGTGGACGTTCATCGGCGGAATGGCTGTGCCAGACCCGGATTCAGGGCGGTAGGTGCGCCATGCGAACGTTCCAGTGGGATCGGAGGGACACGATCGACGCGGCAGGCTCGACCGCGGTCGCTGAGAGACACAACGACGCGTCGCTCGCGTTGTTCGCACAGCTGCTCCAAGAGCCGGGCAACCTGATCTTCTCTCCCCTCAGCATTCGCGCGGCCCTCGGGATCGTCGTCGAAGGCGCGCGCGGAGAGACGGCGGTGCAGATGCGGACCGCCCTTCGCTGGCCCGCCGCCGGCACGGAGGAGCACGTTGCCTTCGCGAAGCTGATCCAGCGACTCAACGCATCAGGCGGCCGCGCGTACGAGATGGCCGTGGCGAACTCGCTCTGGGTGCAGGAGGGCATGGCCCTTCAGCCTGCGTTCCTCGAGCTGATCGCCACGTACCATGCCGGCGAGCTGCACCCGATCGACTTCCGCCGCGAAGCGGCATCGGCGTACGTCGAGATCAACAGGTGGGTCGCGAACAAGACGAAGCGGCGGATCCTCGAACTGGTCCCTCCTGGCTGTCTGTCCGCCGACACGGATCTGGTGCTCGCGAATGCAGTCCACTTCAAGGGGAGATGGGACCTTCCGTTCAAGAGGAGCGCCACACGACGTGAGCCATTCCACGTGTGCGGCGGTGGCGAGGTGCGGGCGCATCTGATGCACCGGAAGGAGGAATGCCCGTACCGGCGTGGGCGTGGCTTCCAGGCAGTGGACTTGCGCTATGTCGGTGGGGACCTGTCCATGCTGG
>JAOUHR010000375.1 GCA_029884515.1 Gemmatimonadota bacterium | reverse complement strand
CCACAGCCTCGGCCGGCGCGCCACCGACCGCGTCATGGCCGCCGCCACGTCGGCGCCCTCCGCGATGCCGCCCGCGGCCGCCCGCTCGGGCGCGGCGGTCGGCTCCCAGGAACTCCTGCTCGGCCTCGTGCGACACGGCGTCACCTTCGTCGCGGTCGGCGGCGTGGCGGCCCAGCTGCGGGGTGCCGGCGGCCACACGGACGACCTCGACATCGTATACGACCGCACGCCGGCCAACCTCGACCGGCTCGCGACCTTCCTCAAGGGCATCCGCACCACGCTCCGCGGCGCCCCGGGCACGATCCCCTTCGCCGCCGACCCGCGCACCCTGGCGCACACCGCGGTGCTCGCGCTCGACACGAAGTTCGGCCCGCTCGACCTGCGCCAGCGCATCGCCGGCATCGGCGACTTCGCCTCCAGCCTCGCCAACGCCACGCCCGTGCCGCTGGCGGGGCGCCCGATCCCCACGCTCACCCTCGATGCGCTGATCGTCGCCAAGCGCGCGACGGGGCGCAGCAAGGACCGCGAGGAAGTCCGCGCGCTCGAGGCGCTCCGGCGGTAGGCACCTCCCCGAAATACATCGAGGGTGGACCCGAGTGGAACGGCGGGGATTCCGGGCCCCGACGACTCACCACAGATCGCACCCTCGATGCACAACTGAGGACGACTCCTTCTTCCTGGCCTACTCCTCCGCCTCCGTCTCCCCCTCGGCGGTGACGACCGCTGCCCGCGTGATCCCGAGCACCGCCTTCACCTTCTCCTCGACTTCCGCCAGCACGGCCGGATTGTCCTTGAGGAAGAGCTTCGCGTTCTCACGACCCTGCCCGATCCGCTGGGTGCCGTAGCTGTACCAGGCCCCCGACTTCTCGATGATCCCCGACTCGGCGCCGATGTCCACCAGCAGCGACGTGTGCGAGATCCCCTCTGCATACATGATGTCGAACTCCGCCTGCTTGAACGGCGGCGCCACCTTGTTCTTCACCACCTTCACCCGGACGTGGGAACCCGTCACGTCCTCCTTATCCTTCACCGGGCCGATGCGGCGGATGTCGAGCCGCAACGACGCGTAGAACTTCAATGCCTTGCCGCCGGTGGTCGTCTCGGGACTGCCGAACATCACCCCGATCTTCTCACGCAGCTGGTTGATGAAGATCACCGAGCAGTTCGACCGGGCGATCGCACCGGTGAGCTTGCGGAGCGCCTGGCTCATCAGCCGGGCCTGCAGCCCCATGTGCGACTCTCCCATCTCCCCCTCGATCTCGGCCTTCGGCACCAGCGCCGCCACCGAGTCGATCACGATCACGTCCACCGCCCCGCTCCGCACCAGGATCTCGCAGATCTCGAGCGCCTGTTCCCCCGTGTCCGGCTGCGACACGAGGAGCTTGTCGACGTCCACGCCCAGCCGGCCGGCGTAGTCCGTATCCAACGCGTGCTCGGCGTCGATGAAAGCCGCCGTCCCACCCAGCTTCTGCGCATTGGCCACGACATGCAGACAGAGCGTCGTCTTGCCGCTGCTCTCGGGACCATAGATCTCGGTCACCCGGCCCCGAGGGATCCCACCCACACCGATCGCCGCATCCAGGTTGATCGCCCCGGTCGGGATCGCATCCACTTTCACCTTCGCACCTTCCGCGCCCATCTTCATGATGGCGCCCTTCCCGAACGACTTCTCGATCTGCGACACGGCGAGTCCCAATGCCTTGCTGCGATCGTCCCTCTGTGCGGCCGTGGTAGCCATCGAAACCCCGGATGGTCCTGCGTGTAGCGCCAACCTCGCGGCCGGCTCGTGGTGGGAATCTACCCCTCTCAACAGACGGGGCTACCCCGAAGGAAGTGCGAAGAAAACGGGCCAGAGATGAACACCGAACAAATGGCGAATCGCACCGGATCGCGCAAGGGTCTTCTTGCCTCGAACGACAGTTGAGCACATTCCGGGATCATTCGACTGTGACTCACGCTACACATCATGTAACTCGGTCTTACATGATGTTTTAGGTGTGTTCGAGCGCGTGGAATCCGTGTGAATTTACTGTGGACAAACGCCGGGTTTCCACACTTATCCACAATCACTTGGACACCTCGAAGGCATTCTCGATGTGCTTCACCAGCACACGACCCTCGTCCACCAGGACGCCGACGACATCGAAGCGATAAGACTCCTCCTCGCGTCCATGTCGATCGATCCACACGTGCGCGCTCTTCGTCAGTTCCCGCTGCTTCCGGTGATGCACCGCCTCCACCGGATCGCCGAACGAACTCCCCTTCCGCGCCTTCACTTCCACGAATGCGACCGTCGCATCGCGCTGCACCACGAGGTCGATGTCGCGCCGGCCATTCCGGAAGCGCCGATAGACCACGCGCCACCCGCGCTGCACGAGCCATCGTGCGGCGATGCGCTCGCCCAGCTGTCCGAACTTCTGGTTGTGGTTGCTCATGCGGGGCGAAGCTAGGCACCGGCGCCGGCGCGCCGTCACCACTCCGCCGCGAGCGGCGCCGGTTCGTTCCCGCCCCACAGCGCGTCGGGATTCCCACCGCACGCGGCAGTAGAGCTCGACGACTGCGTGCCCCCGGGCATCCCACCATATTGCCCGCGTCGCCGCCGGCTCACCCCGACCGCCTTCTCGAGGACCGCATGTCTTCCCGCCGACGCTGGACCCTGCCGCTGTTCGCAGCCGCCGCCGCGCCCCTGCTCCTTGCGCTCGCGCCGCAGCGCGCCGAGGCCATCCCGCCCTTCGCGCGCAAGTACGGCGTGAGTTGTGTGCTCTGCCACCAGGCGATCCCGCGCCTCACGCCGTTCGGCGAGGCGTTCGCCGCGAATGGATTCGAGTTCGCGATGGGCGAGATGCCGCGGGACACCGTCGGCACGGGCGACCCGTTGCTCCGCCTCCAGCGGACCTTCCCGCTCGGCGTGCGGATCGACATGTACCAGCAGTACCTCTCCAAGCAGGCGGCGGGCGAGGTGACCTCCGACCAGCAGCACCCCTGGGTGCTCAAGCTCTTGAGTGGGGGGCAGGTCGCCGACAAGATCAGCTACTACTTCTACTTCATGGCCTCCGATCACGGCGAGGTGGCGGGCCTCGAGGACGCCTACCTGCAGTTCACCGACATCGGGAACAGCGGCATCAGCGTG
>JAOUHR010000372.1 GCA_029884515.1 Gemmatimonadota bacterium | reverse complement strand
ATGGCAGAAGCACTTAGGTTTTACTCGCAGCGCCACTCGGTTAAACGACCCCCGGATTGCGCGCCTTAGTGCGCGTTGTGCGCCAGTCTGCCGGCCTCTCGCCTGAGTCCGGGGCCGGCTTTCGGAGGGCCTCGGCTCTCGCGCCCAGTCTCCTTCAGATCGCCCCGAACGCCACGCGGGCCCGGCGATGTTCGCCGGGCCCGCGTGTACTACAGAGCTGCTGCGTGGATCAGGTGTCGCAGATCGGCTCGCCGTCGCGCGTGCCTGCGCCCACCTGGATCTGGCAGGACTTGGTCGTGCCACCCGGATACGTCACCGAGGCCGAGAAGCCACCGGTCGTCGGGGCGATCGTGCCGAGCGTCACGCCAGTCGACGTGCGGTAGGCGGTCGTCGCGAGCGTGGCGGTGTAGGTCGCCCACTCGGCGAAGTACGCCTCTTCGGCGGTCACGAGGTTGCGCAGGTCCGACTTCATCGCGGTCAGGTACGCCTTCTCCTTCGTGTTCGCGAACTTCGGGATCGCGATCGCGGCCAGGATGCCGATGATCACGACGACGATCAGAAGCTCGATCAGGGTGAAGCCCTTCTTGTTGCTCGACATTGTCGTCTGCTCCGAGGGAGGTGAGAGGTGGGGCGGGTGTCGCGCTGTCGGTTGGAAGGGCAAGAACCCTGCCACGGACGGCCGTCAGGCCAAGGTATTGCGCGTAATAGACTTACCGAGGTGGGAATACGTCACAGACCACCTAGGTCGGGGGGTCCGGCACGGACTCTGGCATTCTGCCACGGATGAGCACCGTGGGTGGCTTCATGAGCAGGACCGGCACCCGCAAGCGGGCGTGGGACTTGGAGAAGGGGGCGCCCGCCCGGTACCACCGGTTCCGCTCGTCCACGGTGTCGGTCGCCACCAGGGACGACTCGGCCTTCTGGAGGATCAGGCCGAACGAGCCCACGGCGTTCCCGCGGGCGATGCCCTGGACCGCGGCCGCGCGGGCAGCCGAGAGCTGCCGCATCTCGAGCAGGCACGCCGCCTGCCCGACGCGCGCCACCTCGGCTTCCGGCCGTTGGACGAGCACCTTGGTGTACAGCGGCAAGGCCTCCGGGCAGCGATCGTCGAAATGCAGCACCCGGGCGAGCGAGAGTTCCAGCAGGTCGTAGCCCGGGAAGAGCGAGTCGGCGATGCGGAGGTGATACTCGGCCCGATCCCATGAGCGCGCGCCGCCGAAGAGCTCCCCGAGGGCATGGTGCGCGCGGAAGTTGTTCGGCGCGTCCACCACGGTCGTGGCGAAGAGCGTCGCGTTGTCCTCCCAGTCCGACTGCCGGCTGGCGCTTCGCGCCGTCGCGGTGACGAGGACGACGCCCACGGTGGCCGGGATGGCGATGCGCAGCCACGGGCGCGGCACGCGGGCGATCTTCGGACCGAGGACCATCGCCAGTCGTCCGGCCAGGATCGCGATGCCGACGCTCGGCAGGAAGAGCGTCCGCTCGGCCACCAGCACGCCCGTGGCGATCAGGATGTTCGAGACGGGACCGAGCGTGAGGCCGATCCAGATGAGTGCGAACGCGCTCACGCGGTCCTTCCGCCACAGGACCATCACGAGCGCCAGCACACCGAGGAGGATCGCGGCGCCCGCGAGATGCCATGGCGCCGGGGAGGTGAGGAAGGGGATGGCCTGCGGTGAGTAGTCCGCGTAGAGCCGGGCGGGCCAGAGGAAGAGCCGGACGAACTCCGGGACGAGGCCGAGCATCACCCAGCTGCGCTGACCGGCGGTGAGTTCCTGGAGCGCCGGATGGGGGGCGTCGCCGGCGAAGCCGCCGAGGATGCTGAGCCGGACCGCGACGTAGACCACGATCATCATCGTGAGCACCCGCACGAGCAGCCAGCTCCGCGGCCGGCCGCCGGGCGGGCGCACGAAGAGCGTGCCGCCCAGCGCGAGTTCCGTGAGCAGCAGGAGCATCGGCAGGAGGATCCCGTGCTCCTTCGCGAGCAGCGCGAGGGCGAAGAGCGCCGCGATGCCCGCCACGGTCCGTCCGCGGATCTCGCCCGCGCGCCGGTCGCGTACGTAGAGCGTGAGTGCGAGGAGCATCGGGATGCCGGTGAGCATCTCCGACTGACCGACGATGTTCGCGACCGCCTCGACGTGCACCGGATGCGCCGCCCAGACGAGTCCGGCGAGGAGCGCCGCCTCGTCGCCCAGGAGCTCGCGCGCGAGCCCGAGCACCGCGAGCGCCGTGGCGAGGTAGAGCGTGACGTTCGCGATGTGGAACGGAAGCGGATCGCCGGAGCCCACCGCGCGCTCGAGCGCGAAGGCGACCACCGTGACCGGCCGGTAGAGCGAGTTGCCGCGCGACGGGCCCCAGTACGAGGTGGTGAGGTAGTCCCAGAGCGAGTAGAGGTGCTGCACCATCCGGTTCTCGACGACCATCGGGATGTCGTCGTACGTGAAGCCGTTGCCGAGCCCGCTGCCGGAGGCGAGGAGCGCGACGAGCAGCACCGCGACCCCGCTCCAGAGTGCGGGACGCGCGCGCCACTCCTCCTGCCACCGCGCGAGCGTGTCGTTCACCGGAAGAGGTTGTAGCGCACGATATGCCCGATGGCCGCGACGCCGTCCTTCCAGCCGATCTTCTTGCCTTCGGCGTAGGTGCGGCCCGAGTACGAGATGGGCACCTCGAAGATCCGCGCCCGGCTCCGCGCGAGCCGCGCGGTGATCTCCGGCTCGAACCCGAACCGGTCCGACGTGAGCGGCAGCGAGCGCGCGAGCTCCCCCCGCACCGCCTTGTAGCAGGTCTCCATGTCCGTCAGGTTCAGGTTCGTCATCATGTTGCTGAGCGTGGTCAGCACCGAGTTGCCGACGGAGTGCCAGAAGTAGAGCACGCGGTGCGGCCCGCCGAGGAAGCGCGAGCCGAAGACGGCGTCGGCGCGGCCGTCGACGATCGGCTGGAGGAGTCCGGGCCAGTCGGCGGGATCGTACTCGAGGTCGGCGTCCTGCACGATCACCACGTTCCCGGTGCTCGCCGCGAGCGCGGTGCGGATGGCCGCGCCCTTGCCGCGGTTCACCGGGTGGAACTCGAGCCTGTCGATGCGCCCGGCGGCCTTGAGCCGCGTGAGCGCCTCGCGGGTGCCGTCGTTGGAGCAGTCGTCCACGCAGATCACCTGCTT
>JAOUHR010000373.1 GCA_029884515.1 Gemmatimonadota bacterium | reverse complement strand
CTTGCTCAGCGTCGCCGCGCGCGCCCGCGCGTAGCGCGGCGACTGGCTGGATATCCGCCCGCTCGCGCATACGGCGGGCATTCACTGCATGGCCATGCGCAGCCCTTCCCCTCGGACGTCCGCCTCGTAACCTCCACGGTCTATGAGCAACGTGAACATCATCGGCGTCCCGATGGACCTGGGCGCGAGCCGTCGCGGCGTGGACATGGGACCCTCCGCCGTGCGCTATACCGACCTCCGTGCCCGGCTCGAGAAGCTCGGCCACTCGGTCGTGGACTCCGGCAACGTGACCGTGCCGTTCCGAGAGGACGCCGCGCGGGGCGCGCAGCGTGGTGCCCGCTACCTGGGGGCGATCACCGAGGTCTGCGCTGATGTTGCGACGCGCACGCGGTCGGCGCTCGAAGCCGGCCAGGTCCCGATCCTCCTTGGCGGCGACCACGCGCTCGCCGCGGGCTCCGTCGCCGGGGCCTCGGCCCACCTCGCCGCCAAGGGCGAGCGCCTGGGCGTGGTCTGGGTCGACGCACACGGCGACCTCAACACGCCCGCGACCTCGAGTTCCGGCAACGTCCACGGCATGCCACTCGCCGCCCTGCTGGGCAATGGCGACAAGACGATGGTCGGCATCGCCGGCTCCGGTGCCGCGCTCAAGGCCAGTGACGTCGCGCTCGTCGGCCTGCGTGACCTCGACAAACCGGAGCGCAACCACATCCGGAAGTGGGGGCTCTCCGCGTTCACGATGCGTGCGCTCGACGAGCGAGGCGTGCGCGCCGTGATGGAGGAGGCGATCACCGTCGCCACCCGCGGCACCGGCGGCATCTGGGTCTCCTTCGACATGGACGTCATCGACCCGTCCGAGGCGTCGGGCGTGGGCACCGCCGTGCCCGGCGGGATGACCTATCGTGAAGCGCACCTCGCGATGGAGCTCCTCGCCGACACCGGCAGGCTCGTGGGCCTCGACATGGTGGAGGTGAACCCCGTGCTCGACGAACGGAACCGCACGGCCGAGATCGCGTGTGAGTTGATCCTGAGCGCGCTCGGCAAGCGCATCCTCTGAACCCCGCACCACCACGTCGCGCGGCGCGACCCGCGCGCTGAACCCGCGACGCGACCATCGAGCACACCATGCGACCGACCGAACCGCCCAGGTACATCCCGCCCGACCTAACCCAGGCGCGCCTGAAGAAGGCGCCGCCCGCGCGCACCGCCAAGGCGGAGCGCGATGGCGTGTTGCCCGATGGGTTCTTCGCGACGACCAACCTGCCGACCTATGTGAAGGGCGCCGATGGTACCTGGACGATGCCGCGCCAGCCGCGCATGGACGGCGTCCTGGTGAAGGACGCGGACGGGACCTGGTGGGTGCGCGAGGGCCGCCGCGTAAGGAAGGGCGACGAGGTCGTGGTGGGCCTGAGCGAGGACGGGAGCGAAGGCGTGCTCGTGCACTCGACCGGCTTCACCGGCGGCCCATCGGCGCAGGGCGACTTCCACTTCATGTCGAGCCAGGTCTCGCGCGAGAAGCCGATCGACTACCGGATGATCGCGCGGATGCTCGTGGACGAGAAGCGCCGCGGCGGCTATGTCGCATGGGTGACGGGGCCCGCGCTCGTGCACTCGCGCGCGCGCGACAACCTCGTCTGGTTCATCCGAAACGGGTTCGTGCAGGCGCTGCTCGCGGGGAACGCCGTCGCGGTGCACGACATCGAGGCGGCGATCGTCGGGACGACGCTCGGGATGACGAGCGAGGGCGATCCCACGGAGGGCGGCCATGCCGCTCACATGCGCGCCATCAACGCGGTGCGCCGGGTGGGCTCGATCAAGGCTGCCGTCGACCAGGGCCTCATCACCAACGGCATCATGCACGCCTGCGTCGTCGAGGAGATCCCCTACGTGCTCGGCGGCTCCATCCGTGACGACGGGCCGCTGCCGGATGTGCTCACCGACAACGTCGCCGCGCAGGAGGCGATGCGCGCCCACGCCGTGAAGGCGACGATGGCCGTCATGATCGCGACGGCGCTGCACTCCATCGCGGTCGGCAACATGCTCCCTTCGTACTACGAGGACCCGCAGCGAGGGCTCGTGGAGCTGCCGACGATCTGCGTGGATGCGAGCGAGTTCCTCGTGAGCAAGCTCAAGGACCGCGGCACGCACCAGGCCGTCGGCGTCGTCACGAACGCGCAGGACTTCATGAGCATCCTCCGCGCGGCGGTCGAGCGCGAGGTGACTGGCGAGGCGGACGAGTAGCCGCGCCGCGGCGGGAGGCTGCGCGCGCGTCGACGCAGGGCCAGCGAGACCTCGACTGGCGCTCCGCCGTCTCCGTCCCCATCGTTCGAGGGCGCGCAGGGCGGGTGCCACCCCAGCGGAGCGACCAATGGCGTTCACGGCGGAAGCACAGGCGATCTGGGACAAGGTGCCTGAGGAGACGCGAGCGAAGCTGCTCGACGACGGCTTCTGCGCGCGGTGCCTGGCCAAGCGGCACTTCGACCTCGAGCAGGGCGAGTTGCGCGACAGGGAGCTCGCCCTGATCGGCAAGTGCGGCACCTGTGGCGGCCGGGTGGTGCGCCTCATCCAGCTCGACTGAGGTCGAACGCGCGCCGTCCAGGGCGGCGCCACGCATCGGAGACCCACATGCGGCGGATCACGCTCGGAGCACTGCTCCTGTTCATCGTCCCGGCGGGCCGGGCGCTGGCCCAGTCGGCCCCGCGGTGGCAGGAGATCGGGAAGACCTCCACCGGGAACAGCGTCTATCTCGACCCGCGCAGCGTGAGCACGAAGGACGGTATCATCACCGCCACCGTGCGCGTGGTCTACGCCGAGCCCGTGAGCACGCCGCAGGGAGCCATCACGGGTTCACGCTCCGTCGCGATGTTCGACTGCGCCAAGCAGTTGGTCGCCGTGAAGGAGAACATCATCTGGCACGACGAGAAGAAGGGCTCCATCTACCGGAAGAGCGCGCCCAAGCAGCCCGGCTTCGGCGTTGCGCTCACGAGCACCTTCGCGCACGTCGCGCTGGAGCACCTTTGCGCGAAGAAGTGACGTACGGCCCGCGCGGACGATCGCGCGGGTGGGAGAGCCGGATGCGTTGTGCAGCGGGATGGGCGGGCGCGCCCACGAAGCCGATCCGGAGCGGCGCGAGCAGGCCGCGGTGGAGCAGCGAGGG
>JAOUHR010000374.1 GCA_029884515.1 Gemmatimonadota bacterium | reverse complement strand
CGCGTAGACGAGTTCGCCGGTGACGTCGCCCGAGCCCGACATGCCGAGGTAGGTGATGCCGGCGTCCTTGGACGACTGCGGGTCCTGCGGGAAGGCGTCCTCCTTGAGCGTCGCCAAGTACCGCGACGGCGCGACCATCTCGACCTTCACCTCACGCGGCCAGGGGAGGAGCACGTCGTAGCGATGGACCTTCACGTCGTCGAGTCCGTAGGCGCGCCAGCGCGCGGCCATCCAGTCGGCGAGTTCCTTGTTGCGCACGGAGCCCGCGGGGTGGGGCTCGGCGGTGAGGAACTTGAAGAACGCGCCGGTGGAGTCGCGGCTGAGGCGCCGCGCGAGCTCGGCCTCGAGGGTGCGCTCGCGCGCGGCCGAGGCGGCGGTGAAGCCGCGCATCGGCTCGGCGCGCTGGGGTGCCTGCGCGGCGAAGGTGAGCAGCGCGAGCGACCCGACGGCGATGAGCGGGAGCGCGAGGCGACGGGCGTTGTGACGTGCGCGATTGCGGGCCATGGTCAGGTGCGAGTTCGAGGCGGGGAGGCGCGTGCTACCCTGGGAGGGTAACATTGCGATGCGGGCCGTGTGTTCGTGTTCGCATCCCGAACTTACCTCCTCTCACGCCGGGTGTCGCGCGTGTTCGCATTGATCGCCGCAGGACTCTTCCAGGTCGCCGCCGCCGTGCCCGCCGACAGTGTCTGGCGCCGCGACCACGATGTGCCCGTTCCGATGCGAGACGGCGTGGTGCTCCGCGCCGATGTCTTCCGGCCGAAGACGGGGAGAGGCCCCTTCCCCGTGCTGGTCTACCGCACGCCATACGACAAGGACGATGCGGTCACCGATCATCCAACGGTGCGGCACGCGGTGGAACGCGGCTATGCGGTGGTGGTGCAGGACGTGCGCGGCCGGTACGCGTCGGACGGGACGTTCGACGCGTACCATCAGGAGGGACCCGACGGCTACGACACCATCGAGTGGGCGGCAGCGCAGCCCTGGTCCACCGGTGCGGTGGGGACGTTCGGGCTCTCGTACCCCGGCGCGGTGCAGTGGCTCGCCGCGATCGAGTCGCCGCCGCACCTGAAGGCGATGGTGCCGATGATGACCTTCGCCTCGCCGCGGCAGTTCTTCCATTCGGGCGGCGCCTGGGACCTGAGCTGGGCCCCGTGGGTCTGGTACAACATCGCGCCGGACCTGCGGGTGAAGGCCGGCGTGACGACGGGCGACCGGAGCTACGCCGAGGCGACCAGGTCGTGGAAGACCGAGTCGAAGCGGGTGCAGACGCAACGCCCGTTGCTCGACCTCCCCGACTTCAAGGGGATCGCGCCCTGGTACTACGACTGGATCCGCCGCGGCCCGGCCGACCCGTGGTGGGACTTCGCCGAGCTGCGCACGCGGTACGCGAAGGTGGGCGCGGCGGTGCTCAACGTCTCCGGCTGGTACGACGAGTCGTACGGGCCCGTGGGCGCCGTGACGAACCACCGCGGCCTCGTCGCCTCCCGCAGCGCGGACGCGCCGCGCACGCGGCTGATCGTGGGTCCCTGGCAGCACGGCGTGCGCGCGACGGAGACGCCGAAGGCCGGCTCGCGCACCTTCGGCGCCGACGGCCGGATCGACTACGACAAGACGGTGCTCGACTGGATGGACCGCTGGGTGCAGGGGATCGAGAACGGCGTGATGCAGGAGCCCGCGGTGCGCGTGTACCTCATGGGCGCGAACGAGTGGCGCACGGGCGAGGAGTGGCCGCTGCCGGGCATCGCGGCGGAGACGCTGCACTTCGGCGCGCGGCACAGGCTCGGGCGCGCGCGGCCCACCGTGCCGCACGCGGTCACCGCCTACGTCTCGGACCCCGCCGATCCGGTGGTGGACCCGTACGACGGCGCCTACGGGGCGCACGACTATCGTGCGCTGGCGCAGCGCGCCGACGTGCTCACCTTCGAGACCGAGCCGCTCGCCGAGGACGTCGACGTGATCGGCGCGATGCAGGCCGAGGTCTTCTTCCAGACGGACGCCCGCGACGTGGATCTCTACGTGAAGGTGCTCGACGTGGCGCCCGACGGCACCGCGCTCAACCTGATGGCGCCGGGCCGCGAGGTGCAGCGGGCCTCGTACCGCGACATCACCAGGCGGCAGCTGCTCGAGCCCGGGGCGACGTACGCGCTCCGCTGGGACGAGCTCTTCACCGCGAACCGGTTCGCCAAGGGCCACCGGATCCGCGTGCACGTGATGAGTTCGTTCCTGCCGCACTACTCCGTGAATCCGCAGACGGGGGCGTCGGAGGCGACGAGCGCGGCCACGCAGAAGGCACGGGTGACCATCCTGCACGATGCGACGCATCCGTCGCGGATCGTGCTGCCGGTGATGCGGGCGAAGTAGCGCGCGGGGTGCCGCCCGTGGCGAGGCCGCGCGCCCAGCCGTCTAGAGCTGGCGTCCGGCCGCACTCGCGTCGATGAGCTTGGTGAGGCGCGCGTCACGCGTCGCGTCGAGCTTGGCGCTCGTCACCCAGTAGGTGCCTCGCTGCCGGTAGCTGGGCGGCTGCGCCTGGAAGAAGGTCCATGCCGCGGGCGTCGCGCGGAACCGTTCCCGCTGTGCGGCGGTGAGGGTCGCGCGCTTCACCTGCTCGTAGGAGTAGACCGCCGACTTCTTCTCGTCGCGGCGCTCGAACGCCGCGAGGCCGGCGGGACGCATCCGTCCGCCGGCGATCAGCGCGCGCACGCGCTTGATGTTCACCGCGCTCCAGACGCTGCCCTTCCGGCGCGGCGAGAAGCGGATGGAGTAGCGCTCCTCGTCCACCCGGCGGCGCACGCCGTCGATCCAGCCGAACGAGAGCGCCTCGTCCACCGACTCCGCCCAGGTCATGCTCGGCTTGCCGGTGGACCGCTTGTGGAAGCCGACGAGGAGGTCCTTCGCCGTTTCGTGGTGCGTGGCGAGCCACTGGCGGAAGGTGGCGGGGGACTCGAAGAAGACCGGTTCGGTGGCGGCGGCCGTCACGCCGGCGCCGCCCTTGGACTTCCGGCGGGCGCCGCCCGTGGCGGCGGCCTTCTCCGCCTTCTTCCTGGGCCTGAGCGTGTCCACGTGCGCGAGGGCGCGGTCCACCCACTTCCGCACCGCGGCCGGCGTCTGCACGCCCTTGAGCGCCACGTACACGAACCCCCGCGTCGCCGTGCCC
>JAOUHR010000371.1 GCA_029884515.1 Gemmatimonadota bacterium | reverse complement strand
TGGGCGGCTTCGGCGGCGGCATGAGCGGCGGCATGGGCGGCGGCATGGGCGGCGGCCAGCGGCCGGGGGGCAACGGCGCCACCGGTGGCGGTCGTCCGCAGCAGGTGCCGGTGCGCACCTCGCCCGGCTACGTCGACCTCCTCCCGCAGGCCGCGCAGGGTGGCGCGCAGCAGGGTGGCCGGCAGCAGGGCGGTAGCTTCGGCGGCCAGCTCCCCGAGGTGACCGATGCGCAGTGCAAGGCGATCGATGCCGCGCGCAAGGCGAAGCCCGCCGCGGCGAAGAAGGTGGACGAGCTCCAGACAAAGATGCGCGACCCCAGCGCGGACCGGCAGGCGCTCAACGCCGAACTGCGCACGGCGTACACCGAGCTCGGTGTGGAGGCCAGCGTCGTTCGCGCCTGCCGCATGAAGGAGATGGGCGGCACGCAGGGCGGCGGCGCGCCCGCCGCTGCCGGCGCACCGGGCGCGACGCAGCAGCCCACCGCAGGGAATGCCGCTGGGAACGCCGGCGGCGCCCGGCGCCAGCAGGGCGCGGCGACCGGCGGCGCCTCGACCCCGCCGAGCCGCAACGCGACCCGCAACGGCCTCGTGTTCGTGCAGAAGGCCGACTCCACGTGGGAGGCCCGCGTGGTGCGCCTCGGCACCGCCGACTACGACTACACGGAAGTGATCAGCGGCCTGCAGGAGGGCGAGCAGGTGGCCTTGCTGAGCGCGGCCGCGCTCCAACTCCAGCGCCAGAACCAGGCCGACCGCATGAAGGCGATGACGGGCGCCGGAGGCCCGCTCGGCGGTGCTTCCACCGGCGGCGGCCGGGGACCGGGCCGGTAAGATGCTCTTCACCGAGACGATCCGCGTCGCCCTCGCGGCGCTCCGCGCGAACAAGATGCGGTCGCTGCTCACGATGCTCGGCATCGTGATCGGCGTCTCGGCCGTGATCGCCGTCGTCGCCCTCGGGCGCGGCGCGCAGCAGGCCGTGAACGATCGCATCTCCTCGCTCGGCACCACGCTCCTCACCATCTCCCCGGGCCAGGCGCGCACGGCCGGGGTGAGTTCGTTCGACGTCCGCAGCCGCCTCCTCATCGAGGACGCCGAGGCGCTCGTCGCGCGCGGCACGGAGATCGCCGCCGTGCAGCCGGAGATGTCGTCCAACCTGCAGATCCAGTTCCTCAACAAGAACGCGGGTTCGCAGGTGGTTGGGACCACCGCGAACTACCCGGAGGTCCGCAAGTACGAGATGGCGGCGGGGCGGTTCTTCACCAACGCCGAGGACCTGAGCCGGCAGCGCCTCGCCGTCGTCGGGCCCACGGTGGTCGAGAACCTCGGCCTGACGGACCCCAACGCGCTCGTCGGTGAGAACATCCGGATCCGCGGCATCCAGTTCACCGTCGTCGGCGTGTACAAGACCAAGGGGCAGGCCAGTCCGTTCAACAACCCGGACGACCAGGTCTTCATCCCGCTGCAGACCGCGCGCTACCGCGTGATGGGGAACAACCGGCTGCGGTCGATCTCGGTCCTCGCGCCCAACGAGGCGAAGATCCCCGACACCATGGCGGACGTGCAGAAGATCCTGCGTCGCGAGCACAAGCTCCGTCCCGACAGGCCGGACGACTTCCAGATCCGCAACCAGGCCGACTTCCTCAACACGCTTGGTGAGACCACGCAGGTGTTCTCGATGCTGCTCGCGGGCATCGCCGCCGTCTCGCTCCTCGTCGGCGGCATCGGCATCATGAACATCATGCTCGTCTCCGTCACCGAGCGCACGCGCGAGATCGGCATCCGCAAGGCACTCGGCGCCACCAAGCTCAACATCCTCTTCCAGTTCCTGATCGAGGCCATCGTGCTCTGCCTCCTGGGCGGTGGGCTCGGCGTGGCGGTGGGCGCCGGCGGTGCGATGGCGTTCACGAAGTTCCTCGGCTGGACCACGCAGGTGGGTGCCAGCTCGGTCGGCTTGGCATTCGGGTTCTCCGCGCTCGTGGGCGTGGTGTTCGGTGTCTATCCTGCCCGCCGCGCCGCGGGCCTCGACCCGATCGTCGCGCTCCGCTACGAATAGTCACGTAACATGTTATGGCACAACGCTTTATGAGAGGGTCGTCACCACCGGTGACGACCCTCTCGCGCGACCCGTAGCGATCGAACTGGACGCACCCCCGGCGAGCGCTACATTCACCCCCACGGGGCCGGAGGGATCGGCCCCGTTCGCGCGACGAACCTCGCCGCGCCTGACTCGCACGATCCTCGCCACATTCGGGGCGCACTCGGCCCCTTGAGCAATGTCGGACCCTACCTCACCCGTCGACCCTTCGCTGACGCCGCGGTCGACGGCAGCCCTCACCGCCGAGTACCACCCGCCGGAGCGCCATCACGTCGAGGCGCATCCCAAGGGGAAGCGCCTCGCGGTCCTGACCCTCACTGCCCTGGGGGTCGTCTATGGCGACATCGGCACGAGCCCACTCTACGCGCTCCGGGAGTGCTTCAAGGAGGAGTACGGCCTCGCGCCGACGCCCGCGAACGTCTATGGGCTCCTCTCGCTGATCCTCTGGGTGCTCATCATGGTGGTGAGCATCAAGTACATCGTCTTCATCCTGCGGGCGGACAACCGCGGCGAGGGCGGGATCCTGGCGATGCTGGCCCTGATGCTCCAGCAGCACACGGGCAACCTGCAGCGGAGGGTGCTCCTCATCGCCCTCGGCCTCTTCGGCGCGGCGTTGCTCTACGGCGACGGCATGATCACGCCGGCGATCTCCGTGCTCTCGGCGATGGAGGGCCTGCACGTCGTCTCGGAGTACTTCGACCCGCTGGTGGTGCCGCTCACGCTGGCGATCCTCATCGGGCTCTTCCTCGCCCAGCGCCTCGGCACGGCAGGGGTCGGCAAGGTCTTCGGTCCCATCACCTTCCTCTGGTTCGTGACGATCGCGCTCCTCGGGCTGCACGAGATCCTCATCGAGCCCGTGATCCTGCTCGCCGTGAACCCGTGGTACGCGGTCCGTTTCCTGTTCAGCCACGGCACGGCGGGGTTCATCGTGCTGGGCGCCGTGGTCCTCGCCGTCACGGGCGCCGAGGCGCTGTACGCGGACATGGGGCACTTCGGCAAGCGGCCCATCCGGCTGGCCTGGTTCAGCCTCGTGCTCCCAGCCCTCCTGCTCAACTACTTCGGCCAG
>JAOUHR010000369.1 GCA_029884515.1 Gemmatimonadota bacterium | reverse complement strand
GTGCGCCTCGGTCGCGCGCGCACAGCGGTCCCAGGTGAACGTCTCCGCGAACTGTCGTGCCTTGGTCCCCATCGATGCGACCAGCGCCGGGGACGAGGCCAACCGGTCGAGCGCCTCGGCCATCGCCGCGATGTCGCCGTGCGGGGTGAGGAAGCCGGTCTGGCCGTGGCGGACCGACTCCCGGATGCCGGGAGAGTCGGACGCCACCACGGGGGTCCCGCACGCCTCCGCCTCCACGTTCGTCAGTCCCCACCCTTCCTTGGGAGAGGCGAGCGCGACGGCCCACGAGCGTCGCAACAGGGCGAGCTTCTCGGCCTCGCTCACGAAGCCAAGAAACCGCACGCGCGCACCGAGGTCAAGCGACGCGACGAGCGACTCGAGCGCCGGTCGGTGGTCCCCGGCCCCGGCGATCTCGAGCACCGCATCCGGCGCGCCCACGCGGGCGAAGGCCCGGATCACGAGGTCCACGCCCTTGTACTTCTTGAGGCGGCCGAGGTACGCGAAGGTGGGATGCGGGGCCCGGGCGACGGCGTCCGGCGTGTAGTGGTCGAACGAGACGCCCGGCGGGATCACCGTCACCTGGTCGCGCCGCAGGCCGCGCGCCACGAGATCATCCGCCGTGCTCTCGCTGATCGCCTGGAACGGCACGTCGCGGTAGAACCAGGGGATCGGGCGCTCCGAGAGCCAGACGGCCGTTGCCAGCACGGGGTTGAGCTCCTGGAACGCCGCGCCGCCGAAGAGATGCGGGACCACGGCGACGACGCGCGGCGCGCCCCACCGCGTCGTGTACAGCGGGATCTTGTTGATGTCCTCATAGATCAGGTCGAAGCCGCGCCCCCGGAGCGTCCGGTCCCAGTAGCGGCGCGCGTGGAGCGCGAAGGTCTGGCGCGTGCCCACGCGGTGGATCTCGACGCCGTTCCGCTCGGCGCGCGGCGGACAGCCCCTCCAGCCGCCGCAGAGGAGCACCACCTCGTGTCCCCAGCCGGCGAGCCGGTCGAGGATCTCGTGCAGGTGCGTCTCGGCGCCGCCGCCGAGCGGGTTCTCGAGGTCCTGCCAGTTGACGGCGACGACCTTCAAGGGAGTCGCCCCATCCGGCGCGCGAGGGCGTCCACCACCCCGTTCACGAAACGCGCACTCTGCGCCGTGCCGTAGCGCTCGGCGAGCCGCACGCACTCCTGGATCACCACGCGCGGCGGTGTGCCGCCCTGCATGAGCTCGGCGGCGGCGAGGCGCAGCACCGAGCGCTCGATGTGCCCGACGCGCTCGAGGCGCCAGTTGGTGGTGACCTCGGAGAGCTCGGCGTCGATGCCGGCGCGCTCGGCAGCGATCACCTGCACGAGCGCGGCGGCGAAGACGCGCTCATCGGGCGCGATGGCGAGGTCGTCCCACACGAGGCTCGCGATGCGCGGCAGGTCGGGGGCGGCGCCGCGGACGTCCCACGCATAGAGCGCCTGCAGGGCCCGCGCGCGGCCCCGCGTCTCAACGCGCGCCGGCATCGTCCCCCTCCCCTTCGGCCATCTCGAGCCGCGAGAAGAGGTCGGCCATCTCCAGGGCCGCAAGCGCGGCGTCCCACCCCTTGTTGCCGTGCGCGCCGCCGGCGCGCGCCATCGCCTGCTCCATGGTGTCGCAGGTGAGGAGCCCGAAGCCGATCGGCACGCCGAACTCGCCCTGCAGCGCGGCCAGCCCGCGCGACGCCTCGCCGGCGACGAAGTCGAAGTGCGGCGTCTCGCCGCGGATCACCGCACCCAGCGCGATCGCCACGTCATGCCGCTCGGTCATGAGGAGCTTCGCCAAGGCGGCAGGGAGCTCCCATGCACCCGGCACCCAGACGACGTCCACGTCCTCGAAGGTCGCGCCGTGGCGCACGCAGCAGTCGATCGCGCCCTCGACGAGCTTCTCCGTGACGGTCGCATTGAATCGCGCCGCGACGATGACCACCCGGCGCCCCGCGCCGGAGGGTTCCCCCGTGAACTCGGGCATCAGATCGCCCGGAGATGACCGAGCTTGGTGCGCTTGGTCTCGAGGTACTCCGCGTTCTCGGTGGTCGAGGGCGAGATGATGGGCACGCGTTCGCCGAGCCGGAGGCCGTAGCCCTCGAGGCCGACGAGCTTCTTCGGGTTGTTCGTGATCGGGCGGATGGACTTGAGGCCGAGGTCGAGGAGGATCTGTGCGCCGATGCCGTAGTTCCGCAGGTCGGGCGCGAAGCCGAGGCGTTCGTTCGCCTCCACCGTGTCGGCGCCGGCGTCCTGCAGCGCGTAGGCCTTGAGCTTGTTGAGCAGGCCGATGCCCCGCCCTTCCTGGTCGAGGTAGACGATCACGCCGCGTCCGGCCTCGACCACGAGCCGCATGGCCTCGCGCAGCTGCCACTGGCAGTCGCAGCGGAGTGAGTGGAAGGTGTCGCCCGTGAGGCACTTGGAATGCATTCGCACGAGGACGTCCTCGCCATCCTGCACGGCGCCATGCACGAGGGCGACGTGCTCGTGCGCGTCCACGTCGTTGCGGTACCCGATCAGCTGGAACTCGCCGAACTCCGTCGGCAGCCGCACCTCGGCCTCGCGGTGCACGAGCCGCTCGTTCTGCAGGCGGTACGCCACCAGCTGGGCGACCGTGATGATCGTGAGCTGGTGCGTCGCGGCGAAGGTCTCGAGGTCGGGGCGGCGCGCGGACGCGCCTTCCTCGGTGAGGATCTCGCAGATCACGCCCGCCGGCTGCAGGCCGGCGAGGCGCATGAGGTCCACCGCGGCCTCGGTGTGTCCCACCCGCTGGAGCACGCCGCCGCCGCGCGCGCGGAGCGGATGCACGTGGCCGGGCCGCCGCAGGTCGCTGGGGTGGGTGCCCGGTGCCGCGAGGAGGCGGATCGTCGTCGCCTGGTCGCTCGCGCTGATCCCGGTGGTCACGCCATGCTTCGGCGCGCCGTCCACCGTGACCGTGTACGCGGTGCGGAGCGCGTCGGTGTTCTCGTCGCCCATCATCGCGAGGCCGAGCTGGTTCACCCGATCCGGCGTCAGCGCGACGCAGATCATTCCCTTCGCGCGCATCAGGAAGTTCACCATCTGCGGCGTGATGAACTCCGCGGCGCAGATCAAGTCGCCCTCGTTCTCGCGGTCCTCGTCGTCCGCGACGACGAGGAACTTCCCCGCTTTGAGGTCTTCGATGGCTTGTGCGATGG
>JAOUHR010000368.1 GCA_029884515.1 Gemmatimonadota bacterium | reverse complement strand
CCGGGCTGAACGTCTCGGACCGTCCGACACCACTGAACACGGACGTCGCACGGTCGGTCACGCGCCCGGTGAGGTCGCCGTTCGCGTCGCGGTCGAAGGTGCCGCCGGGCGGGTTCGGCGTCTCGCGCGTGACCTTCGCCATCTCCAGCGCCTTCGTGTTGTAGAACGAGGTGTGCCCACCGCGGTGCCGCACCACCACGGGATGTTCGGTGGAGACGCGATCGAGGTCCTGTCGCCTGAGCGGCCGCTTGTCCTTGAGCTTGGTGTCGTCGTGGAAGTAGCCGGACACCCAGGTGCCCGGCGGCACCGTGGCCGCGCGGGCCTTGAGCTTCTCGACGATGCTGTCGATGGTGACGAACTCCACCTCGAACGGGTTCCCGACGAGCACCTCGTAGAGCAGCGTGGTGCCGCGCGGATGGTTGTGGCAGTCGATGAAGCCGGGGACGACGGTCATCTGTTGCGCGTCGTACACCTGCGTGCGCTTTCCGACGAGGGCGCGGATGTCCCCCGAGGGGCCGACCGCGACGATCCGCCCGCCGCTCACGGCGAAGGCCTCCGTGCGGGGGAGCGCCGGGTCCATCGTGTACACCTTCGCGTTGAGCACGACGAGGTCGGGGTCGACGCCCTGCGCGGCGAGCTGCGCGGTGAACCGCGCGACGGGCGCGCCACCCGGCGTCGCGCGCGGCGCGGCGCCCGACTCGCTGATCCAGGGCGGCACGAACGCGGCGCTCGCGCCGGCGGCGGTCAGGCCAAGGAACTCCCTGCGGCTGCGGCGTCCGGACATGGTGCCTCCAAAAGCGTGATGTGGCGTGTCACTGCAGGCGGCGGCGCACGCGCTCCGCGACCATCCGCTCGAACGCCCCCGTGCTCGCGCACACCAGCTCCTCGCTGTACGTGCCCGCCACGTCACGTCCCGCGCCAAGGATGGTCACCTTCAGCGTGCTGCGGTCCGGGCCGTCCGCCACGGCGAACGCGAACGCCGTGATGTGCATCCGCCAGTTGTCGGCGTTGGCGCCCATGATGCCCAGCCCGCAGTCGAGGAACCGGCTGATGCTCTCCTTCGCGAACTTCCGGCGGATGACGACGTTGGCGATCCCCACGGCGCCGCGCACGGAGTCCCGCAGCGCCGGCGTGATGCCGAGTTCCACCAGCAGTTCCGCCGCGGCGTGGAAGGTCGCGCCGCGCGGCGCCGCGACCTCGAACGGGATCGCGACGGAGTCGAGCGGCACCCGGCCGCTGTAGCCGGCGACCTCGAGGCGGAGCATGTCGCCGGGGCGCGGGAGGCCCTGGCCGGCGAGCGGCCATGCGCAGAGCGTGCCGAGCCCCACGAGCAGTACGAGAGATCTCACGATGGTCCTCACTTGGTCACCGACGGTCAGCCGAGCCATCCGCGCCACCTCGCCAAGGTGAAGAGGATCCCCGCCACGAACAAGGGCCCGAAGATGTGCTTGTTCCAGCGGGCCAACAGGAGCGGGAGGTAGATGTCGAAGTTGTCCTCGCGCTCGTCGGTGTAGCGCGCCGCCACGGCCGTGAGCGGACACTTCCAGTCGTTCACCGCCAGGACCACGCTCTCGATGCCCACGATGATGATCAGCAGCAGCGCCACGTCGTAGCGCTGCGCCCACGCGGCCACCGGGATCGCCAGTACGCATCCGCCGAGGAGTGCCCACGCGACCGTGTGCAGGAGCTTCACCTGGTGCAGGCGACGAGGATCCGATCTCATCGGAACGCCTCCACTTCCGCCTCCGTGAGGTGACGCCACTCCCCCTTGGCGAGCGCGCCGAGCGCGAGCGGCCCGATCGACACGCGGACCAGCCGCATCACCTCGAGCCCGACGCCCGCGAGCATCCGGCGGATCTGCCGGTTCTTCCCCTCGTCGAGCACGACCTCGAGCCAGAACGAGCTCCGCGACCCGACGCGCAGGATCGAGACGCGCAGCGCCGAGTGACCCGCGCCGGTCGCGGGATCGTGCACGCCCTGACGAAGGCGCGCGAGGAGACCCTCGTCCGGCACACCCCTCACCTGCACGTGGTACGCCTTCTCGATCGCGGACGCGGGATCGGTGATCCGCGCGCCCCACTGGGAATCGTTCGTCAGGAGCAGCAGCCCCTCGCTCGCCTTGTCGAGTCGCCCCACCGGCCCGACGAACGGCAGGTCCGCCCCGGCGAGGCACGCATAGATGGTGGCGCGGCCCTCGGGATCCTGGCGCGTGGTGACGAGGCCGCGCGGCTTGTTGAGGGCGAGATGGACCTTCGCGGCCACGGCGATGGGCGCGCCGTCCACCTCGATGCGCGCGCGCTCGGGATTCAGTCGGTGGGCGATGTCCTGCACCACCGCGCCTGCCACGCGCACACGCCCGGCGCGCACGAGGCGCTCCCCTTCCGCCCGCGAGCAGAAGCCGAGCTTGGAGAGCGCCCGGGCGATGCTCACGGTGCCGTCGCCGGGCGTCGTGTCGCTCACGCCGCACCCGGTCCGCGCAGCGACCTGGCCGCCGCGATCCCCGCCGCGCGGCCGGTCGCCCACGCCCAGTGGAAGTTGTAGCCGCCGATCGGGCCGAAGGCATCGAGCATCTCGCCGCAGAGGTAGAGCCCCGGATGCGTGCGGCTCTCCATCGTGCGCACGTCGATCCCCGCGAGACTCACGCCGCCCCCCGTCACCTCGGCCTTCTTGTAGCTCTCGTCGCCGCTCCAGGGGAGCGCGCCGCGCACGAGCGTCTCGATCAGGCGGAGCCGCTCCTCCCGCCGCAGTTCCGCGAGTGACCGTGCGGGATCCACCTGCGCGACCTCGAGCAGCACGGCGGCCAGCCGGTCGGGCAACTCCGCGCGCAACGCGCCGAGCACGGTCTTCGCGCCCTGCGGTCGCAAGGCACGCGCCCAGTCCTTCTCGTGGAGCGCGGTCCACCGCACGGTGAGCCCGGCCGAGGCGTCGCCGTCCGCCTGTGCGCGCACGAGCACGTGCGACACGTCGAGCACGGAGGGGCCGGAGTACCCGCGATGCGTGAAGAGGAATCCCCCGGTCGCGGTCGCGCGGCGTGCGGCGGAGTGCGCGGTGATGGTGACCGTGAGCGAGATGCCGGCGAGCGCGGTGAATGGCGAGGTCGGCGCGAGCACGGGCGTGAGCGCCGCGTAGGTCTCGTGCATCGCGTGGCCGAGCTGCGCGGCGATCCGGAGA